>NCFD01000062.1 GCA_002281005.1 Acidocella sp. 35-58-6
ATTTATCCGGTGGGATTTTAGTTGATTTTGCCGGAATGAAGCCAAAGGCCCGACTGCGGTTGATTGAGCCACTAACAACGGCCTTAAAATCAGACCCGCTGCCGAGCCGGCTGCTGGGGTTTTCCAACCTCGGCTTTGCCGAAATTTCGCGGCCGCGCATTCGTCCACCCTTGCATGAGATTTTGAACCCATGAGCCAGTGCCCGATCTGCAACAAGCCAACCGACCCTGCGCATAAGCCATTCTGTTCGAAACGCTGTGCTGATGTTGATTTGGGCCGTTGGTTGACCGAATCCTATTCCCTGCCCGCCAAACCGGCGATTGAGGAGGAAGAGGAGGCTGAATAGGCAATGCGACATAAGCCGCATTTTCCGACCAACTGACCTATAACATTATGTTTGTAAAATACACGCTCTGACAAACCGCCGAAAAAAACGTCACTGGTTTCAGGATATTTGCCTGACAACCTGATTAGTCGTCGCGGTGGACACGTTCCATTTTTTCGTGACGCTCCTGGGCTTCGATCGACATGGTGGCAATCGGGCGGGCTTCGAGCCGGCGCAAACCGATAGGCTCACCGGTTTCTTCGCAATAACCGTACGTGTTGTTCTCGATGCGGGCCAACGCCTGGTCAATTTTGGTGATGAGCTTGCGGGCGCGGTCGCGGGTGCGCAGTTCCAGCGCCCGGTCGGTTTCCACACTGGCGCGGTCGGTGATATCAGCCTCGAGAATCCCGCCTTCACCCAGCGATGCCAGGGTGCCATTGGCTTCTTTTACGAGGTCAGCCCGCCAACGGAGCAATTTTTGGCGGAAATATTCCACCTGCATAGGGTTCATGAACTCCTCGTCATCCGAGGGCCGGTAATCCGGTGGCAGAGACAGTAGCATGAAGTCAGTATCCTCATCTTCATCCAGGGGTTCATCACCGGTTCCCTGGATTGGGGCGGCTTATAGCGATGGGCGGGCAACAAGCCAAGCGCTCCGGCAGCACCTTTTATGCTGCACTGCGGCATATATGTCACGTTTGCCAAAAGTTAAAGCAAACCGGGTAAAAATCTGTGGCGGCAGTCTCGGTGGGGTGCCACTTATAAGGAATATGGATGACAAAATCATGACGAGTGCGCTTTCATGAGTTTTTATGGTCTGGCGGCAACGCTGCGGGACGCGGTGGCCCTGGCTGAGGCGCGGGGCCCTGGCTGTAACATAGGGTTTGGCGCGGCTCAGGCCGGTTTTGTTGAGATTTTGGCACCGCATGGCTCTGATTTAACGGCGCCAGAAGCCCAAGCTGGGGTGGCGCTGGGCCGCTCGCAATACTTCCTCACGTTTGGTAATCACGCCGGTGGGCTCAAGCTGGGTAGCATCGCGCCCATGATCGACCAATTGGCGGCCAGTACCGGGGTTGGTTTTATGGCAGCATGCATTGCCAACCCGGCGGCAGGCCGCACGATGTATCAAGGCCAGCTATTCGAGGCCGGGCACCTGCGCGGTGACATGGTACGCGAATTTGGCGCCGCCCTGGAAGGCAATGCCGGGCTGGTGCCGCATGAGATTGTGGCCGCCGGAGCTGCGGCGATCCGGCGGCAATGCAGCGGGCTGAAGGAGCAAGGCAAAACCCTGGTGTTGATCGACGCTATCAATGACGATGATTGCAGCGCCATTTTCCATGCCGTTGGCAACTATGCGTTAATCGGCGGGGCGGCATGGCTGGGCGAGCGGGCCCACGCGGCGGCACCGCCTCAACCCGCCGGGCCGATTGCGATTTTATCGGGCGCCCTTGACCGTCAGACGATTTTTCAAATTGGCGCGGCACGTTGCGTGTTGCCAGTGTTCGACCTGGAAGTGCGGGCGCCGCGGGCGGCTGATGTAGCGCTGGCGTGGGCGGCTGATAAAATTGGTAAAACGGCTTTTATTATCAGTAGTTCCGTGCCGCCCGATAAAATTGCGGCAGGTGCGCCGGTGACCGCGATGTTTGCTGAAATTGCCAAAGGGTTGGTTGCCAACGGCGTACAACGCCTAGTGATTGCAGGAAGCGAAACCGCGCAGGCGGTGCTGCAAGCTTTGGGAGTCACGCAGTTTCGGAGCGGTGCTAATTTGGGCCCGCTGATCTGGTTGGAAAATGAAACATTATCCATCTGCGTCAAACCTGGCGGCATTGGTGCAAAAGGCATCTTCCTGACTGAATTTGAGCCGCAAATTTGCCGCAATGGGGCGTCTGAGTGAGTACCATGATCATTGAACCACTGACCCAGACCAAACCTGAAATTTGCGCCGGTACACCGATGATCTCGGTGGTGGTGCCCGTGCATAACGAGGCACCGAATATTCCGCCGCTGATTGCTGCCATCAGCGCCGCATTAGGCAGCATCGATCATGAGATTGTTTATGTCGATGATGGCAGCTCCGACAATTCACCGGCGGTGCTGGCTGAAATTGCCCAGCGGCAGCCAAATTTGGTGCGAGTGCGCCATAAGGCCAGTTGCGGGCAAAGTGCGGCGGTAATTACCGGCGTGAAAGCGGCGCGCGGAAAATATATCGCGACACTTGACGGCGATGGCCAAAACGACCCCAGCGATATTCCGGCGATGCTTGATGCCGTTTTGGCCACCGAAGCTGCGGGAGCCAGCCCGGTATTGATTGCCGGGCATCGGGTCTCGCGCCAGGATTCCGAGGCCAAGCGCTGGGGCTCCAAAATTGCCAATGCCGTGCGCGGCCGCCTGCTGAAGGATGGCACGCCTGATACCGGGTGCGGGTTAAAGTTATTCCGCCGCCAGGCATTTCTTGAATTACCGCATTTTGATCACATTCACCGGTTTTTGCCGGCGCTGTTTATTCGCGCTGGCGGCAAGGTTGTTTCAGTTCCGGTCAAGCATCATGCCCGCGCGCATGGGGCTTCGCATTACGGCACCTGGGACCGTTTGAAAGTTGGCGTGGTTGATTTGCTGGGCGTGGCCTGGCTGCAACGGCGCTGGAGACTACCGCAGATTGAGTCAAACCCATGAGGGCCCCGATGAAACACGCCAGCGTCTCAGCCTTCACCAACACCGCGCTCAAGCCCGCTTTGATGGCCGGGGCGATGGTGACAGTGGCACTGTGCCTGCCCCTGCTCGGCGGCGGCACCGCGCAATCGACCCTGGTAGATATGGTCTCCCAAGGCGGGGTCCGGGGTCCGGCCATGTATCTTCTGGTGGCCACCCTGCTCACTGCCATTGGTCTGCCCCGGCAGATCCCGGCGTTTGTGGCAGGTTATGCGTTTGGCACCTGGAGCGGCGTTGCGATTGCGCTGTTGAGCCTGATGATGGCCTGCGGTCTGGATTTCATCTGGGCCCGGGCGGTGGGGCGCGAGTTCGTCAAGCGCCGGTTCGGCAAGGTGTTACGCAAAATTGATTCAACCCTGGCAGCACGGCCATTTATCGCGACCCTCACATTCCGTTTGATGCCCGTGGGGAGCAATATTCTGCTTAATTTGGCGGCGGGTTTATCCTCCGTCCGGGCCTTGCCATTTATGGCAGCATCACTGATCGGATTTATTCCGCAAACCGTAATTTTCGCCATGATCGGCCGGGGTAGCGCACCAAGTCACATGAATATGCTGTTCATCGGAATCGCGACTTTCGTAGTATCTGCTTCTCTGGGAACCCTATTATTTAGAAAATATCGCCAACAAACTGCTTAAAATATTAAGCTGACCTGCTACGGGCGTTGCGCGAACACTACAATTATGCAATTTGCTTATCCCAAATAAGTACACCTATTTGGGATGATTCGATTTGGCTGAGACAATTCTGGAAACATCCGGACTGACCAAGGCGTTTAACGGCTTCACGGCTGTCAGCGATGTTAATCTGCGGATCGAGACCGGCAGCATTCATGCGCTGATCGGGCCGAATGGCGCGGGCAAAACCACCTGCTTCAATCTGCTGACCAAGTTTCTGCAGCCAACTTCAGGGACCATTCATTTTAACGGTCAGGACATCACCGCCCAGAAACCGGCCGACATCGCACGGCTGGGGCTGGTGCGCAGCTTCCAGATATCGGCGGTTTTCGCGCATTTAGCCACCGTTGGGAATGTTCGTATTGCGCTGCAACGCGAACGCGGCGCCAATTTTGACTTCTGGCGCTCCGACCGGATTTTACAGCGTTATAACGACCGGGCGCATGAATTGCTGCATGATGTCGGGCTGACGGATGCCATCGACACACCGGCGGGGGAGCTTTCCTATGGCCGCAAGCGGGCGCTGGAGATTGCCACCACCCTGGCGCTAGAACCGAAGTTGATGCTGCTCGATGAGCCGACCGCTGGAATGACCGAGGCCGACGTGGTGCGTATTGTGGCGCTGATCAGCCGGTTACGGGCGGGACGCACTATTTTGATGGTGGAACATAATCTTTCAGTGGTATCGGGCCTGTCAGATAAAATTACGGTATTGACGCGCGGCAAGGTGCTGGCCGAGGGCAATTATGAGACTGTCTCAAAGCATCCTGATGTGATCACGGCTTATCTGGGAACTGACCATGCTTAAAGTATCTGATCTCAACGCATGGTACGATGAAAGCCATGTGCTGCATGGCATGGAATTCGAGGTCCGCGAGGGCGAGGTGGTGTCGCTGCTGGGCCGCAATGGCGCTGGTAAAACCACCAGTTTGAAGTCGATCATGGGAATGATCTCGAAGCGCACCGGCAGCATCAAATTCAACGGCGTCGAACTGATCAACGCCCGGCCTGATATTGTAGGGCGCGCCGGCATTGCGTTGTGCCCCGAAGAGCGCGGCATTTTTGTCGGGCTAAATGTAACCGAAAACCTGATGCTGCCGCCGGTCATTGCTAAGGGCGGCATGACGGTTGACGAAATCCACCTGTTGTTCCCGAATTTGAAGGAGCGCGCCAAAAGCCCCGGCACCAAACTTTCCGGCGGCGAGCAGCAGATGCTGGCGATTGCCCGGATTTTGCGCACCGGTGCTAAATTGCTAATGCTGGATGAGCCGACCGAAGGGCTCGCCCCGGTGATTGTCGAGCAGATCGGCATCATGATCGGGGTACTGAAACGCCGCGGCTTCACGATATTACTGGTGGAGCAAAATTTCCGCTTCGCCTCCAAACTTGCTGATCGCCACTATGTTGTTGAACATGGCGAAGTGGTGGACATGATCCGCAAAAACGATCTCGACGCCAAGATGGATCAATTGCAAAAGCGGCTAGGGATTTAAGTTACGACGCCTACAAGCAAACACTCTAGAGGAGACCTCCAAGATGAAAGTTACACGACGTAAAGTTCTCGGCACTGCCGCCGTAGCAACCGCTGCCACTGCTGCCATGCCCACCCTGCCCGCCCGCGCGGCTGGCAAATCACTCACCATCGGCGTTTGCAGTGATTTCTCTGGCCCTTACAGCGATGTCGGCGGTGAAACCTCAGTGGCTTGCGTTAAGCAGGCTCTGGAAGATTTCGGTGCGGCCAACAAGGGTTATGATGTCACCGTGATTAAGGGCGACCATCAGAACAAGCCAGACGTTGGCGCGGGCCTGGCCCGCCAGTGGTTCGATAGCGGTGTGGATTTGCTGATCGACGTGCCGAACTCCGCCGTGGCGCTCGCCATCGCCGGTGTCGCTGCTGAGAAGAACAAGGCCTACATCAACTCGAACGCGGCAACCTCGCTATTGACTGGCACCAAGTGCAACGCCCAGACCATCCACTGGACCTATGACACCTACATGCTGGCCCATTCCACGGGCGGCGCCATGGTGGCAGCCGGTGGTAAAAAATGGTTCTTCGTCACCGCCAACTACGCCTTCGGCCAATTGCTGCGTGACCAGACCGAAGCCGTGGTGAAAGCCGCTGGCGGTACCGTGGTGGGCGATGCACCGTATCCGTTCCCGCAAACTACCGACTTCTCTTCCTTCCTGGTGCAGGCTCAGGCTTCAGGCGCCGACGTGCTTGGCTTGGCGAATGCTGGCAAGGATACGGTTAACTCGATCAAACAAGCCCACCAATTTGGTATCACCGAATCCGGCATGAAAATCGCCGGTCTACTGATCTTCCTTAACGACGTTCATGGCCTGGGCCTGGATATCGCGCAGGGGCTGATTTTGACCGAGAGCTTCTATTGGAACATGAATGACCGTACCCGCGCCTTCACCAAGCGCGTGCTGCCGAAGACCCCGAACAACTATCCATCAATGGGTCATGCAGGTTGCTATTCAGGCGTCCTGCACTTCATGAAGGCCGTTGATGCGATCGGCGTGGATGCCGCCAGCTCAGGCGCTGCCGTGGTTGCGCAGATGAAGAAAATGCCAACCGATGACGATGCATTCGGCAAGCGTTCAGTGCGTGAAGACGGCCGCTTTATGTGCCCGTCCTATCTGTTCCGCGTGAAGAAGCCGGGCGAGAGCAGCATTGCGTGGGATTACTACGACCTGCTGCACACCACCCCGCCGGATGAAACCTTCGCGCCGCTGGCCACTGAAGGTTGCCCGCTCGTAAAAGCCTAAGTTTACCGGTGTTCGCACCTGTGAATGTAATCTGACGACCACGACGACGCTGCCGTTGAAACCTAAAAGGTTTCAGCGGCGCGTTATGTTTCTGCAAGGAACCAACACCCAATGACCATGATTTTCGGCAAGCCCGCACCGTTGCTATTCGGGCAACTTGTGCTCGGCATCATCAATGGCTCCTTCTATGCCATGCTCTCGATGGGGCTTGCGATTATTTTTGGCCTCCTGCGGATCATCAATTTCGCGCATGGCGCGATGTTCATGATCGGGGCCTTCGTGACCTGGGGATTGCTAAACTATTTGAACATCAATTTCTGGTTCGCCCTGATACTAGCGCCCCTCATTGTTGGCGCGGCTGGTTATGTGCTGGAACGCACGGTGATCCAGCGGATTTATAAACTCGA
>NCFD01000063.1 GCA_002281005.1 Acidocella sp. 35-58-6
ATCTAACTTCATTGTCAGTGTTGTCGGTCCGTAGAACGAAGCCGTCAACCGAGGCCGCGAAGCACATGTCAGGTGGATCGGTTATCGAATTGGAATGCGACATTGCAATCCAGTTTCCCTGTTCTGCCAACGGTGTCATTTGCTCGTCTGCAATGGCAGGCGAAATCATTATAAGACTTGAGATCGCCGCCAAGATTAACCGTTTCATCATGACACTCCGTTCTTGTACCGCACTTAATTCGTCCCAAGACTAAAAGTCGAGCCCTTATTTTATCCTTTTTTTCTCAACCTCACCCCGGCCCCGCCACCATTTTCAGGGATGAATTCCACCCCGGCAACCTCTAGGGCGGTGCGAATGGCCTGGAGGGTGCTGGATCGGCAATCGCTGCCGGTCTCAAAAGAGACGAGCGTGCGCTTCGCAACCTCACTGGCGCGAGCCAACTCATCGAGAGACCATCCGAGCAGCGCCCTTGCAGCGCGAGACTGAGCAGAAGAAATTGCGCCAATAGTGCAAATTTTAGTTGCTTTCATAGCGCAATTATGCACTTTTAGTGCACCTTCGCAAGCACGAAGTGGCCGGGTCTGAGGGGGCAACCTCGCGCCCGGCCGAACCCAAACATGGAGAACCCCATGACTCAGGCTAATGACGACCATACACCAAACGCCACCCCGCTCATATCGGGCAAAACGGCCATCACCCTCTTGGATACTGTAAGCCAGCTTAACCGGGAGGCGACACAACCATCCGTCGAAACGGGGGAGGTCATCAAAACTCAGATTATCAGCGCCGAAAAGGCCCTGAACGACATTACCGACATCGCCGGGATTTTGCGGCGGCTGGCAGCTTTACAAATAACCGGGGCCGATGAAATCGACGGCACCCAGATTGACCTCTTGGCCAGACTTTTAGAGGACCGTGCCGAAGCGGTTTATGACGTTGTGTCCACAACCGCCAACTGGGCACCATCGGCTCAGGCTGCCCTATATGCAGTGGCGGGTTTAGGCGAGGGGGCGGCAGCATGAGCGAAGAAAACAACACAACGCCACCATCCGCCCGCCAGCCGTTTCAACCCGGCCCATGGTATGAGAGTCCGAGATCAGCCCGCAGCCTGCTGGAGAACCGCCTCGAACAAATTACCGATGGGATTGACGCAGTTTTTTCAGTTGCGAAGGCGGAGGAGGAGCCTGCCATAATGTTCATCTGCCGTGCGCTGCACGCGAACGTCGCGGAACTACGCAAGGAACTACAGCTAACCCTTAAATGGCCGGAGGATCAATAATGTCCCTTGGGCAATTCAACACCCGCGACGGCGCGAAAATTGGACGATCCTTTCATGAGCAAGTTGCACAGGTCAACGAGCGCCATCCAGGCTATGATGAGGTCATATTCGCTATGTGTTTCGGCCCGCTTATTGACGGCATGAGAAGCGAAAAGGCTAAGTTGTGGATGCAATGCAGCGGAGGCAACTCCATGAGGCCCTTCCGCGAACCCGGTGCACCGCCACCAGAAAAGCCGCCGGTGATTCCTGTGTTTTTGAGGGCAAACGATCCACCCATACGGAAAGTCCCGATCAAGCCGAAGGACTTAGTGATAGGCCATTGGCCGGTGAAGGGGTTTTGATTAGAGGGCGGGGGTAATTCCCCGCTCTTTTTTTCCCGCAACACCTAAACAGATATTCCGCGCACCAAAACTCAGAGTATTTCAATAGCAGTTATTCAGCATCTTCCGATGAATTGTAGATGATTGCGGTTTCATACCGACCTATAAATCTCACCTTAAACCATGCAGCCTTTATTCTCACAGCACTGTCCGTCGCGAGATGTTTTGCTTCAAGATCATCCACAGCTAAAATTTTGAGACTTTGAGATAGAGCACCATTAGGAGAATAAAAATCAATCAGATATTTAGCCAAGGCGCTTCTCGCCCAACAAGATTTTAGCATCCGACAGTGGGATTTTATGCTCCCATATATAGCCACCGGCACCCAGCGCTTTTAGAATCTGAATGGTCATGTTTGGCCCTGCAATGTCGGCGCATTTCAATGCATCAATTGCTCTGCGACCGAATGCCAATGGCGTTTCTGACTTTTGGTCAAACGCTACATATGTGAATTCCCCAAAATGATCTTCATTATGTGAGTTTTCCATGGAATTTCCTTGGGTTGCAGAGGAATGCCATAATAAACTACTTCAGGTTGCCGTCAAGGCAAGCCTCCGCCTATTCGCAGCTTTGTTTTCTCGACACTGACGACCTGTCACGCCATCTTAAGAGCATGACCGTTCCCGCAGCCCGATTGACTGTTCGCTGGGGGCAGAACGCCTCAAGTGGAACATAAATGTGCAACCTCTACAGCCTCACTAAAGGCCAGCAGGCTATCCGGGATTTTGTACGGGCTAGCCGTGATACCACAGGCAACCTACCGCCCTTACCGGGCATATTCCCGGATGCGATGGCTCCGGTGGTGTTCACCAATCAGGACGGCCAGCGCGAGTTGACGATGATGCGCTGGGGAATGCCTGGTCCGCCACAGTTTGGCGGCGCTCCCATCACCAATATCCGGAATACAGCCAGCCCGCACTGGAAGCGCTGGCTTGGCCCCGCCAGCCGGTGCCTGGTGCCTGCCACGTCATTTTGTGAATGGGAGGACACCAAGCCGCGCAAGACGCCTACATGGTTCGCGTTGAGCGATGAGCGGCCATTGTTTGCCTTTGCCGGTATCTGGACGACCTGGACCGGGACACGCGGGACGAAAGCGGAGCCGGTAACGGGCGAGCATCGGCTTTATGGTTTCCTGACCACCGACGCGAACACAATCGTTAAGCCGATCCACCCTAAGGCGATGCCGGTGATCCTGACAACGCCCGAGGAAATGGATGTTTGGATGAATGCGCCATGGAAGGAAGCCGCAAGTTTGCAGCGCCCTTTAGCGGATAACACTCTTACTATCGTCGCACGCGGTCACCGGCAGGATTCATGACATTGACCAGTAAAAACGGCGCAATTTGATAGCCGCATCTTGCGGACACAGTGCGGACATTTTACCGAGCAATTTTCGGAACCAATATCTTAATTGCGATAAAATATTGATTTATATGGGAAATTTGGTGGGTGCTGTAGGGATCGAACCTACGACAAGCTGATTAAGAGTCAGCTGCTCTACCAACTGAGCTAAGCACCCGTCATGTGCAGCCTGTAGCAAGCCGCGTCCCCGATGGAAAGGGCTAAAGTTGCATTTGCGCATGACGTAGTTGCGAAAAATGCATAACAGCCGAATCGCCCCTAGGCTACAGATGAATGGCCGCTACGGCAACGCAGGAGACGCTCGCCTCAGAACCAAACCGAGGGCGAGGGCCGACGGAGCAACCCCCCGGGAAACTCTCAGGCAAAAGGACTACGTTGCCAGGTAAATCTGGAGAGAGGTGCAGGCGTTCAAATGCCAGCACCCGCCGAAGGGGAAGCCCGGATCCGTAATCGGACCGGAAAACTCTCAGGCAAAAGGACAGATGGGGACAAGTCGGGCCGGGATACCCCCAGCCCTCAACGAGTCCAGCGGAAGGTTCTACCCCATGTCCAAAAACACCCATGTAACCATTATCGGCGCCGGCATAACTGGCGTGACCACGGCCTATGCCCTGCTCGACCGCGGCTGCAGCGTCACCATCATCGACCGTAACCGCTATGCCGGCATGGAGACCTCGTTTGCCAATGGCGGCCAGCTTTCCGCCTGCAATGCCGAAGTCTGGAACAATTTCAGCACCATCATGAAGGGTATGAAATGGATGTTCCGCAAAGATGCCCCGCTGCTGCTCAACCCCAGCCCGAGCTGGCATAAATACTCCTGGCTGGCTGAATTCGTCGGCAATATCGGTAATTACCGCCAGAACACCATAGCCACCACCAAACTCGCCATCGCCGCCCGGCAGGATTTATTCGACATGGCCGCCCGCGAGAAAATTCAGTTCGACCATGAACAGCGCGGCATTCTGCACGTATTTCCCGACCAAACCACTTTCAAAAAAGCCGAAGCGGTCAACGCGTTACTCAACGAAGGCGGCCTGGAGCGCCGGGCTGTAACACCACAGGAAATCCGCACTCTGGAGCCAGCCCTTAACGAGCCCTATTACGGCGGCTTCTTCACCCCATCCGACTCCACCGGCGATATCCACAAATTCACCCGGGGCCTGGCTGATGCCTGTGTTCGCCGTGGCGCTACCTTCCTAAGCGACACCGAGGTTCAGCATATCACCACCGTTCCAGGCGGCGTTGAGACCCGCATTCTCCCCCTCGGAGCCACCACGCCGGAAATCCTGAAGTCTGACTCAGTGGTCATCTGCGCCGGTATCGCCAGCCGGCGTTTTGCCGCCATGCTAGGGGACCGCGTTAACATCTACCCGGTCAAAGGCTATTCCATCACCATCCCGCTGGATGACGCCGCGTCACGGCAGGCCGCTCCCTGGGTCAGCCTGCTCGATGAGGAAGCCAAAATTGTCACCAGCCGGTTTGGTGCCGGACGGTTACGAGTCGCGGGCACGGCTGAGTATAATGGCGAAAATCACGACATCCGCGCCGACCGTATTCGCCCGTTGGTCGAATGGACGCGCAATCTATTTCCGGGTGTCAGCACCGAAGGTGTCATCCCCTGGACCGGCCTGCGCCCGATGATGCCGGACATGATGCCGCGCGTGGAACCAGGTAAACGGGCCGGTGTATTCTATAACACCGGTCACGGCCATTTGGGGTGGACCCTCTCTGCCGCCACCGCCCAGATGATCGCTGATCGTATTATGCCCGGCGTCACGCCGGTCCGGCCAACATTTTCAATTGCCGCAACGCAGCAAAAAGCCGCCTGATTTTAACATTAAGCATTGACCAATACGCAATGGTCGTCTCCATTGTGCGCATAGAATTGCATCGGTAAGGGAAAGACGATGGCGTATGCGCTTCAACAACTGGTCAACGGCATTACGCTTGGCATGATTTATGGTTTGATCGCCGTAGGCTATACCATGGTCTACGGCATCATCGGCATGATCAATTTTGCCCATGGCGACGTATTCATGGTGGGCGCTTTTGTGGGCATCATCGTCCTCACAGCCCTCACCGGCGTTACCTCCGTGCCTATGGGTATTCTGGCGGCGCTACTTTTGTCGGCTGGCGTTTGCGCTTTGTATGGTTTTTCGATCGAGCGTGTCGCCTACCGCCCGTTGCGCGGCTCCTTTCGCCTCGCCCCGCTAATCTCGGCCATTGGTATGTCGATTTTGCTGGAAAACTACGTGCAAACCAGCCAAGGCGCCCTTGAACGTGCCATCCCCGTCGCGGTTCCCGGCGGCTTTGTGCTGATGAACGAAAATGGCTTCGTGGTGCAGCTTTCCTGGATGCAAATCGCCATTGTCGTTGTCACTTTGGTCACTTTAGGCATCTTCACCTACATCGTCACCAAAACCCCCCTCGGGCGCTCCATGCGCGCGGTCGAGCAAGACGCTAAAATGGCCGCCCTGCTCGGCATCGATACCAACCGAACCATCAGCTACACCTTTATTATTGGCTCGGCGCTGGCCGCGGTCGCAGGGGTGATGTTCCTGCTTTATTATGGCGTGATCGATTTTTACATTGGCTTTAATGCCGGTATCAAAGCCTTCACCGCGGCCGTGCTAGGCGGCATCGGCAGCCTACCGGGCGCGGTACTCGGCGGCTTGCTCATCGGCCTGATCGAAGCCTTCTGGTCCGGGTATGCCACGGTCGCCTATAAGGATGTCGCGGTCTATTCCATTCTCGCCATCGTCTTGATGTTCATGCCCACCGGCCTTCTCGGCCGCAACGACATCGAGAAGGTCTGAGCCATGAAACATCTCGCCGACAATATTAAAGACTCCCTGATCGTCGGCGGTGTGGCGTTCTTATTATTCGGCCCCTTCTTGGGCCTGCAACTTACCAACGGCACCAGTGGCAACCTCGGCCTCGCCACCCGGCCGATGTTGCTGGCAATCGCTGTCGGTCTCAGCATCGTCGCCCGGTTTTTGCTGCTGCTCTGGCAAGACCACCGCACCACCCGAGTCCCTGCTGTAAAACTTGCGGCTGCCGTTGCTAAATCCGGCAAATATGTCGCCCCGGCCCTGCTCATCGTCACCATTACCCTGCCGTTGATCCCAGGGATCGACAATTCCTACATCGACCTTGGTGTCCTGATTATGACTTACGTCATGCTTGGCTGGGGCCTGAACATCGTGGTCGGTCTCGCCGGCCTGCTCGACCTCGGGTACGTGGCATTTTATGCTGTTGGCGCGTACAGCTTTGCATTGCTGTCGCATTATTTCAATTTTACCTTCTGGGAGTGCCTGCCGCTATGCGGCATTCTCGCCGCGGCTTGGGGCATTTTCCTCGGCTTCCCGGTTCTACGGTTGCGCGGTGATTACCTGGCCATCGTCACGCTCGCGTTCGGGGAAATCATCCGCCTTGTCATCACCAACTGGGTATCGCTCACCGGCGGCCCAAACGGCATTTACGATATCCCGCATCCCACATTATTTGGCCTCACCTTCGACATGTCAGGCGGACCCGGCACCGTCTCAAACTTCTTTCATGTCGACCCTGACCCATCGCAGCGCACAACCTTTCTCTACTACATCATCCTGGCACTCGCTCTGCTCACCAACTGGGTGACTTTGCGGCTGCGCCGCCAACCCTTAGGCCGCGCCTGGGAAGCCCTGCGCGAGGATGAAATCGCCTGCCGCTCGCTTGGCATCAACCTGCGCAACACCAAACTCACGGCCTTTGCCATCGGCGCGATGTTCGGCGGTTTCGCTGGCTGCTTCTTCGCCACCCGCCAAGCCTTTATCAGCCCCGATAGTTTCACCTTCATTGAATCCGCCACCGTGCTGGCCATCGTGGTGCTCGGCGGTGCCGGCAGCCAGCTTGGTGTCGCGCTCGCCGCCGTTGTGATGATCGGTGTCCCGGCACTGCTACAGGATTTACAAATCTACCGCATGCTGATCTTCGGTATCGCTCTGGTCACCATCATGGTGGTGCGGCCCCGCGGCTTCATTTCCACACGTACGCCCTCCGTCTCGCTCGGCAAGGCAAAAATCATCTCATCCGACATGATCTCCGAAGGACATGGCTAATATGGGCGACACACTTCTCACCGTAACCGAGCTCACCATGCGCTTTGGCGGCCTCACCGCCGTGAATGCCCTGAGCTTCAATGCCAAACGCGGTGACATCACCGCTGTTATCGGCCCCAATGGCGCTGGTAAAACCACCGTCTTCAACTGCATCACCGGCTTCTACAAACCCACCTCCGGCAGCATCGCCATCGCCCATACGCCCGGCGCATCTATGCTGCTCAATAAACTTCCCGGCCACGCCATCGCCAAAAAAGGCCGTGTCGCCCGCACCTTCCAAAACATTCGGCTATTCGGCGGCATGACAGTGCTGGAAAATTTACTGGTGGCGCAACACAATGAATTGCAGGCCGCCACCGGCTTTGGCGTGCTGGCCATCCTTGGCCTCGGCAAATATCGCGCCGCCGAAAAAGCTGCCATCGAGCGTGCTAAATACTGGCTGGCAGCCACCAACCTCATCGACCGCGCGGACGACCCCGCCGCCTCCCTGCCCTATGGTGCCCAGCGCCGCCTGGAAATTGCCCGCGCCATGTGCACCGATCCTGTTTTACTATGCCTCGATGAGCCCGCCGCCGGACTGAACCCGCGCGAGAGCCAGGCATTAAACGACCTGCTGCTGAAAATCCGCGCCGATGGCTGTTCGCTGCTGCTCATCGAACACGACATGGGCGTGGTGATGAAAATCTCTGACCACATCATCGTCCTCGACCACGGCAAAAAAATCGCTGACGGCACGCCCCTCGAAATCCGCAACGACATTGCCGTCATCTCAGCCTATCTCGGCGAAGGTGACGACGACGACCCCGATGCGCCCATCGCCGAAACCCTGGCGGCCGCAGAATGACCGCGGTTCTCTCGCTCACCGGCGTCAACACATTTTACGGCCAAATCCAAGCTCTGCGCGATGTGAATATGGAGGTCAATGAGGGCGAAATCGTCACCCTCATTGGTGCCAATGGTGCTGGCAAATCCACCTTGATGATGACCATCTGCGGCAACCCGCGCGCCAAATCCGGCAGTATCATTTATCGCGGCGAGGACATCACCAACCTTCCGATGCACCTGATCGCCCGCCGTGCCATCGCGCAATCACCCGAGGGGCGGCGCATTTTTCCGCGCATGAGCGTCGAGGAAAATCTGCTGATGGGTAGCCAGGTCGTCAAATTTG
>NCFD01000064.1 GCA_002281005.1 Acidocella sp. 35-58-6
CTGAAGCCGAAATGCACGCCCGCAATGCGGTTCGAATCGCTCCGCAGAACGCCCAGGCGCATAATCTGATGGGCCTGGTTCTCACTGAGGCCAACCGGCCGCTGGTGGGGGAATATCACTACCGCAAAGTGCTGGAACTGGCCGGAGCGGACGAGCCCATCACGCTGGCCAATCTGGCCTGGAACCTTAAAAACCAGGGCCGGATTGATGAAGCACGCAGCCTTTATGAAAAATCGATGACATTAAAGCCCGATGTCATCCAGACCGTGCTGGGTTGGGCGCGCATGGAGGAGGCTGACCGGAAATTTGAGGCATCGCTGAAGCTGCTGGACCAGGCGGAGGCCATCGCGCCTGATAATCCCAGTGTGCAGCTCACCCGTGCCACCGTACTTTCGCGCTTAAAACGCACCGACGAAGCCTTGGCGATTTTGCACGAGCCGGCGCCGGCGGAGGGTGCACCGGCGATCAAGCTGGGGCCGGCTGAATTGTCGGAAAAAGGCCGGCTACTGGACCAGTTGGGCCGCTACGATGAAGCATTTGAGGCCTTCGATACCGCAAAAAAACGGGCGGTGGAATTTGGGGCGCGAACCTACTTGGCTGAAGCCGCCACCGACCTCGTCACCCGCCTGAAGAACTTTTTCACTGAGCGCCGGGTCGGCACGTTGCCGGTGGCCGCCGTTCGCCGCGATATGCCGCAACCTATTTTTATTATCGGTTTTCCGCGCTCCGGCACCACGCTGATCGAACAAACCCTCACCGTACATCCGAAAATTTCGGCGGGCGATGAACTGCCCTATATTAACGACATCACCAACATCATGCCGCGCCTGCTGGCCAGCCCGCTCTCCTACCCGGAAGCGCTGGTGGAGTTATGGATGGGCGACCAGCGCGACGGCTTGAACGAGTTGCGCGATTATTACCTCAACCGCGCCGCCAAAAGCGGTATCTTCCGCGAGGGGGCGGATTTCTTCACCGACAAGATGCCGCTGAATGAAACCCATCTCGGCCTCATCTCGTTATTGTTCCCGCAATCGCCGATCATCCATGTCATCCGCCATCCGCTGGATGTTTTGCTTTCGGTTTATTCGAACCATCTCACCCATGGGTTTTTCTGCGCCGCCCAGATGGATACCATCGCCGGGCATTTCACGTTGATCGCGGATTTACTCGAGCATTACAAAGCCAATTTGAAAATGCGGTATCTGCCGGTGCGTTATGAGGACATGGTGGTGGACCAGGAAGCCAATGTTCGTAGAATTCTCGAATTCATTGGCGTGCCCTTTGATGCCAAATGCCTGAGCTTCGAGAAAAACACTCGTTACGCCCGCACCGCCAGCTACGCCCAGGTGACCGAGAAGCTCTATGACCGTTCGCGCTACCGCTATCGCCCCTACTTGAAGCACCTGGAACCAGTGCTGGAGCGGTTACAGCCGGTGATAAAGCGGCTCGGCTACCAAATTGAACCATGAACCCCCATCTATAAAAAAAACATCAGAGGACACCGCGATGCGCCAGCCCTTCACAATCGCCATTTTGCTCACCGTGGCAGGTTTGATTCCATTTTTAATCACTGGCTTGGTGATTTTATTCGACCCGCTGCAATCCCCCATCGCCACCCAGGTGCTGGTATCCTACGGCGCGGTGATTTTATCCTTCATCGGTGCGGTGCATTGGGGGTTCGCCCTGCGCGACACCGCGCACCCGGTGCAGGGCGTGCCCCTCACCCCGGCAACTCTGGGCGCAGAGCGGCAATTACTTACATTTGGCGTCGTTCCGGCGCTCATCGGCTGGATCGCGCTGATCGCTATGATCCATTTCAACGCCCCCGCGTTCGCGCTGTTTTTGTTGCTGGTTGGGTTCTTCATCACCATCGTGGTGGAAACCATCGGCAAGGGCAGGGGCGTGGTGGCGGGCAACTACCTGGCGCTACGCTGGGCGGTGTCGATCGTGGTGCTGATTATTTTTCTGGTGGTGCTGTTCGCCATATTGTCAGGTATGCGCGTCGGCTAAGCCACTGTTGTCACGTCGTATCCCGCGCCTTCAATCGCCGCCTTGATGTCGGGCGTGGCCACCGCACTGCTCACCACCACGCGCTTGGTGGTCAGGTTGGCGTCCACCGTTGCGGCGGGGTCTAGTTTAGAAACTGCGCGCTTAATTGAGGCGACGCAGCCCTCACAATCCATATCGGGGATGTCAAACTGGTGCGGGGGGATTTGGGTCATGATGGTCTCCTTGATTATCGCCTTGATAAGGGTTGTCTGTGGGGGAAGGTCAAGCGCTTGACCTTCCCACGATGGGAACCCCATATCATGCTCCATGGACCAGATCACCGCGCCGCAGACATTCGACCTCGCCATCGGAGGCATGACCTGTGCAAGTTGCGTTCTGCGGGTTGAAAAATCATTGAGTAAGGTACCTGGTGTGAGCTCGGTGGCGGTAAACCTCGGCACCGAGACGGCGCATCTGGAGGCCAGTGCCACGACCGAGCTGTCAGCCTTGATCGCGGCGGTGGAAAAGGTCGGCTATACGGCCACCACCCGCGCCGCCGCCCGTCCGCAAACGGGCCACCGGGAACTCTATGAGCTCATCGCCGCTGCGGTTCTGTCGGCTCCATTATTGTTGGGAATGCTGTTGCACCTGCCGGGCTGGGTGGAATTTGCCCTGGCCACGCCGGTGCAGTTCTGGCTGGGCGCGCGGTTTTATGGGGCTGGATTTAAGGCCGCGCGGGCTGGGTCTGGCAACATGGATTTGCTTGTCGCCCTGGGCACCTCAGCCGCGTATTTTCTCTCCGCCTATGATTTTATCATCGGCGCCGGGCCGCTGTATTTTGAATCATCGGCGGTGGTCATCACCCTCATCAGGCTTGGTAAATATCTTGAAGGCCGCGCCAAGCGCGACGCTGCCAAAGCCGTTTCCAGCTTAACCAAACTGCGGCCCAGCATGGCGCATATTCTCGGCAAGCAAGATGTACCGCTGGCGGCAGTGCAGTGCGGTGATGTACTGGAATTGCGCCCGGGCGAGCGTGTGCCGGTGGACGGTATCATCCTTGAGGGCATGGGAAGTTTCGATGAAAGCCACATCACTGGCGAGAGCTTACCGGTGGTCCACGCCGCCGGGACCACTGTGCTGGCCGGGGCGATGAACCTCGATGCCGTGCTGCCGATGCGTGTGACCTCGCGGCCTGGCGAGACGTTGCTGGACCGGATGGCCCGGCTGATCGACGCCGCGCAATCCTCGAAACCCAAAGTCCAACGCCTGGCTGACCAGATTGCAGCGGTGTTTGTGCCAATCGTGCTGGTGATCGCGCTGATCACTTTTGGCGGCTGGTTGCTGGCCGGGGCGAGCACCGCAACGGCCATCATCAACGCGGTCTCAGTGATGGTGATTGCCTGCCCCTGCGCGCTTGGCCTCGCCACTCCCGCCGCCATTCTCGCCGGCACCGGCGTCGCGGCCCGCTATGGGATTCTCATTCGGAATGCCGATGCGTTGGAGCATGCCGCCAAGGTGAATTTTGTGGTGTTCGATAAAACCGGCACCCTTACTGAAGGCAAGCCAAAACTCATCGGCAGACAGAGTTTTTGCGCAAAAAACGACGCAGAACTATCTGAAATTACAGCATCATTGGCCGCCGCCGACACGCACCCGCTATCTGCTGCCTTGCGCCATGCTCATGTCAAACCCGCCGAATCCGTCCGCGCCTTGCCGGGTCGAGGTGTGGAAGGGGTGGTGGACGGCGTGCGCTATATTCTGGGGTCCCAGCGTTTGATCGAGGATGCCGGTGGCACCATCCCGGCGTCCACGCTGCCAGCCACTGCCACCATTTCCTACCTCGCCTTTGCAAATGGGCAGGTGCTGGCCGGTTTCGCCTTTGCCGACACCGTGCGCGCCGGCGCCAAAGCCGCCATCACGCGGCTCAGCAGTCTGGGTTGCAAGGTCATGCTGCTCTCAGGTGATCGTGGCGCCGCCGCTTCCGCCATCGGGGCGGAACTGGGTATCAGCGAGATCATCGCCGAAGCCTCGCCTGAGCAAAAACTCGCCGCTATCGACGCCAAACGGGCCGCTGGCTTGGTGGTGGCGATGGTGGGGGATGGCGTGAACGATGCCCCCGCTTTGGCCGAAGCCGATGTCGGCATCGCCATCGGCACAGGCGCCGATGTTGCGCTGGAAACCGCCGACTTCGCCCTGTTGCGGCCAGAGCCAATGCTGGTGGCCGATGCGCTGCATCTGTCCCGCAAAATCTGGTCCACCCTGCGGCAAGGCTTATTCTGGGCGATGATCTATAATCTGGTCGGCATTCCGCTAGCGGCGTTCGGCGTTCTCTCGCCGATGGTGGCCGGGGCGGCAATGGCGGCATCGTCGGTCTGCGTGCTCGGCAATGCCTTGCGATTAACCCGTTGGAGGCCAGCATGAGCGAGCTTGTGACCATCCGTGATGCGTCGATGTCCACCGGCGTCTCGGCCAAGATGATCCGTCATTATGAGAGTATCGGTCTGATCAGCGCCCCAGCCCGCACTGAAAACCGCTATCGGCATTACAGTCAGCGCGATATTCATGAATTAGGATTTATCCGGAAGGCCCGTGACTTGGGGTTTCCGATCGAGGATATCCGCCATTTGCTGGCTTTGTGGCGGGACCGCTCGCGCAGTTCGGCAGAGGTGAAGGCGATTGCACTGCGCCATATCGCGGCATTGGATGAAAAAGCCGCCGCCCTGCAGGCGATGAGTGCGACGTTAAAGCATCTGGCTTCAAATTGTCATGGTGATAACCGGCCGGATTGCCCGATTATCGACGCTCTAGAGCGCGATTTCACCGAAACTCACCCGGCTTTCGAGCGTCTGGGTTGAGCTTGACGGTGGCCTGTATTTCTTGACTTTTCTGTAATTTTTCCCGATACGGCAGTTGCTAATGCGCTCTTGCGCCCCCGTATGCATCGCGCGTACGTCATTCCTTTACGAACGGGTTTTTTGATTGTCCGATAGCCAGAACATCGAAGTGGCGCAGTCTGCACCAACTTCTGTTGACGCCGAGTCTACAGCTCAAGCTGCCATAACGGTTGAAGCCCAGCCCGAAGCTGCGGTTGATGAAGCCGCCGCGCCAGCGCATGGGGTGAGTGAGACTGAGCCGCATGAGGACGACGAGGATGCGGATGGCTTCGCCCCACTCGGACTCTCTGAGCCGATTCTGCGGGCATTGCACGATAAAGGCTATTTGCGCCCCACCCCGATTCAAGCCCAGGCGATTCCCACCGTATTAATGGGACGTGACGTTTTAGGCTGCGCCCAGACCGGCACTGGTAAAACCGCCGGTTTCACCTTGCCGTTACTTGATATTCTCTCTGGCTCACGCGCCCGCGCCCGGATGCCGCGCTCCTTAATTCTCGAGCCAACGCGCGAATTGGCCTTGCAGGTAGCCGAAAATTTCGTGGCCTATGGCAAATACCTCAAGCTCAACCACGCGCTGCTGATTGGTGGCGAGAGCATGAACGACCAAAAGGACGCGCTGACCAAGGGTGTTGACGTTCTTATTGCCACGCCGGGCCGGTTGATCGATTTGTTTGAGCGCGGCGGCTTGATGCTGAATGATGTGCGCGTGCTGGTGATCGATGAAGCCGACCGGATGCTGGATATGGGGTTCATCCCAGACATTGAGCGCATCGTGGCAATGCTGCCGAAAACCCGCCAGACATTGTTTTTCTCGGCCACCATGGCACCGGAAATCCGCCGGCTGGCCGATGCGTTTTTGCAGAACCCCAAGGAGATCACTGTCTCCAAACCGGCTTCGGTGGCCACCACCATCACCAGCGGGCTGGTATTGGTGCAAACCCACGACAAGCGCGAGGCTTTGCGCCGGTTGATTAAATCCGAGGATGTGCAGAACGCGCTGATATTCTGTAATCGCAAGCGTGATGTCGATATTCTGCTGAAATCTTTGCTCAAGCACGGTTTTGATGCTGGAGCGCTGCATGGCGATCTGGCGCAGTCGGTACGGTTTGCCACGCTCGAGAAATTCAAGGCCAATGAAATCCGGCTGCTGGTTTGCTCTGATGTGGCGGCCCGCGGGATCGACATTGGCGGCTTGAGCCATGTGTTCAATTTCGATGTGCCGCACCACGCTGAGGATTACGTGCACCGCATTGGCCGCACTGGCCGCGCCGGGCGCGATGGCAGGGCATTCACAATCGCCACGCCTGACGACAAACTGGCGGTGGAGGCTGTTGAAAAGCTGATCTCCGCCCCGATTCCGCGCATTGAAATTCCGGGCCTGGATCCTGCCGAATGGTCGGAGGATGACGGCCGGCGTGGCCGTGGCCGTGGCCGTGGCAAGCCCGTAGGCAAGCCTGCCGCTAAATCATCTGCCAAGCCGCGCGATGAAGAGCCGCGCCGCGAGCGCAACGCCCGCCCGCCGCGTGGTGAAGCACGTGGTGAACCACGTGTGGAAGCCCGTGTCGAAACGCGCGTTGAACCAGCGCGGGTTGAGCAACCTGTTGCTGACGCGCCGAAACGCGAAGAATACCGCCGCCGCGAACCGCGTTTTGCTGAGCGCGGCGAGCGTCATGAGCGCTTTGACCGTGGCCAGGATAACGGCCCCAGTGTGCGCGGGTTTGGCAATGATATTCCCGCCTTTATGCTCATCCGCAAACGCGCCGCTTTGAGCAAATTGGCCGAGGCCGAGTTGAATGAAGGCGCTGACCACGATATATCCTCCGATGATACCAACAATCCCAGCAATAAGGCTGATATCGCCGCATGAATGTTATTGGAAAAGTCGCTGATAATAACCTCCGCAAGAAGGGTAAATTCACCTCCTTCCAGTGGGATGACGCGTTGCGATTTGACGAGCAACTAACCGAAGAAGA
>NCFD01000065.1 GCA_002281005.1 Acidocella sp. 35-58-6
GGTACAATTCCACGAAGGGTTTTGGCTTCATCAGCCCGCAGGATGGCGGCAAGGACGTATTCGTTCATGCCACCGCTCTGGAACAAGCCGGCCTGCCGCCGTTGCAGGAAGGCCAGTCGGTTCGGATGAATGTTGTGCAAGGCGCTAAAGGCCCGGAAGTTAGTTCGATCAGCGTCGGCTGATCAGGCTTTCGGACTTTCGATAAAAGAGCGTAACCCGGCCGCAAAGCCGGATTACGCTCTTTGTATTTTGGTCATGCAGCCGAAGTAGGAGCAAATCATGGCTTACAAAGTAAATTACGGTCTGGAACGCGCTGAGCGTAACCGTGCCAAGCAAGCTAAAAAAGAAGCGAAATTGCGTGACAAAAAGGCTGGCATCAAGTCTGACGAGCCAGATGAAAACGCCGAGGACGAAGCTCCTGAGTCCACCCCATTGCCGCCTGCCAAAGACGCCTGATAAAACTCATAAAAAGTTAAGCTAAGGGATAAAATGCGCCAAATTATCGCTGGAAACTGGAAAATGAACGGCACTTTGGCCGGCGTCGCAGCTTACGCGGCCGCTTTACGCGCGGCCACCAGCCCAGCCTCGCTGATTATTTGCCCGCCATTTCCCCTGCTGCCAGCTTTTGCCCGTGCGTTTGCCAACAGCGATATCGGGCTCGGGGCTCAAGATTGCCACGCCAACGCATCGGGCGCGCATACTGGTGATGTAGCTGCTGGCCTGATTAAGGAAGTTGGCGCCAGTTACGTGATTTTGGGTCATTCGGAGCGCCGGGCTGACCATTCAGAAAGCAATGCCATGGTGGCCGGCAAGGTAATGGCGGCACTTGCCGCCGGGCTTGTCCCGATCGTGTGTGTCGGCGAAAGCGAAGCCGAGCGTGATGCTGGCGAGGCTGAGGACGTGGTGCGTACGCAATTAACCCATAGCCTGCCAGAAGGATTTATCGGACTGATCGCCTATGAGCCGATCTGGGCGATCGGCACCGGCCGGACGCCCACACCTGCTGACATTACAGCCATGCACGCCGCAATTCGGGCCGCCCTGGTCGCACAATTTCCTAAATTTGGTGCCACAACCCCGATTTTGTACGGTGGATCAGCCAAACCCAACAATGCCGCGGCTATTTTGGCTCTACCGGAGGTAGGCGGCGCCCTGGTCGGCGGGGCCAGTTTGCAGGCAGCGGAGTTTCTGGCCATTGCTGCCAGCGCCCGGGTTGTCTAGAAGCCGCCACTAGGTTTCACGGCGCATTGCTGGGCAAAATTTAAGTAAGGTTTCGGATGATCAAGGTTCTTCTCGTTCTGCATGTGTTTGTCACCATCGCGCTGATTGGCGTGGTGCTGATCCAGCGCAGCGAGGGCGGTGGCCTCGGGCTTGGCGGTGGTCAGGGCATGGGTAACTTTATGTCGGGCCGGGGCACCGCAAACTTGCTGACCCGAACCACGGCGATTCTGGGCGCGGCGTTTTTCGTGCTCTCGCTGAGCTTGGCACTGCTCTATAAAGGTGGTGCCTCCGGCAACGCAGCAGCTATTTTGGCCCCGCCAGCCCAAACCACGCCTAGCATCCCGATTCCGGGCCTGCCGACATCGGGTACCATACCCGCGTTACCGCCAACCCCGGCGGACGCGCGGCCTGGCCCCGCAGCACCTGCGGCTCCGGCCGCTGGCGTTCCAGCACCGGGCGTTCCGGCACCGGGTGTGCCGGCGCCAACAAAGTCAAACTAAACGTCTTTCCCCCCTCTCGCTTTTTCCACGACTCATGTATGATTGGATTCCATGACGCGGTTTGTATTCATCACCGGCGGCGTGGTCTCCTCGTTAGGCAAGGGAATCGCATCAGCAGCGCTTGGCGCGTTGTTGCAGGCCCGTGGCTATTCGGTGTGCCTGCGCAAGCTTGACCCCTACTTAAACGTCGATCCGGGCACCATGAGCCCGTATCAGCATGGCGAAGTGTTCGTCACCGACGATGGCGCCGAAACCGACCTCGACCTTGGCCATTATGAACGCTTCACCGGCGTCCATGCCAGCAAGCTCGACAATGCCACCACTGGCAAAATTTACGCCGAGGTGATCGCCAAGGAACGCCGGGGCGATTACCTGGGCGCCACCGTGCAGGTGATCCCGCATATCACCGATGCCATCAAGGACGTGGTGTTGCGTGAAGTTTCACAGTTCGACTTCGTACTGGTGGAAATCGGCGGCACGGTTGGCGATATTGAGAGTTTGCCGTTCCTCGAAGCCATCCGCCAGTTGGGCAATGAACTTACCCATGAACGCGCGATGTTCGTGCATCTCACGTTGGTCCCATACATTCCTTCCGCCGGCGAATTAAAAACCAAGCCGACCCAGCATTCGGTTAAGGAACTGCAAAATGTCGGGATCCAGCCGCAGATGCTGATCTGCCGTTGCGACCGCCCGATCCCTGATAATGAGCGCCGCAAGATTGCCTCGTTCTGTAATGTACGCACTGAGGCGGTGATTCCGGCGCTCGATATTGATACCATCTATGCGGTGCCAATTTCCTACCATGAGGCCGGAATGGACCGCGAAGTGCTGCGGCATTTCAACTTGCCGTTTGATTCCGAACCGGATGTATCGCGCTGGTCAAAAATTGTTGACGTGGTGCGGGCGCCGGAAGGTGAAGTGCGAATTGCGGTGGTCGGCAAATATACCAACCTGCTGGACAGCTATAAGTCGCTGGCTGAGGCGCTGGCGCATGGTGGTATTGCCAATAAAGTGAAAGTGCATCTGGACTGGATCGATGCGCAGGTATTTGAACAGCCCAATACGGTGCAGCAGCTACAAGGCGTGCATGGGATTTTAGTGCCAGGCGGATTTGGTGAGCGCGGAACGGCCGGTAAAATTGAAGCCGTGCGGTTTGCCCGCGAGCGCAAAGTGCCGTTCCTGGGCATTTGCTTTGGGATGCAGATGGCGGTGATCGAAGCGGCGCGAAACCTCGCCAATATGCCGGCCGCCTCATCGACCGAATTTGGCCCGTGCGATGTGCCGGTGGTGGGGCTGCTCACCGAATGGGCACGCGGCAACGATATTGAACGCCGCCGGGCGGGTGGTGATTTGGGCGGCACCATGCGTCTGGGTGCCTTCGAGGCGCATCTGGCCGAAGGCTCTCTGGTGCGCAAAGTTTATAGCGGCGCCGCTGAAATTTCTGAACGCCACCGGCACCGCTATGAGGTAAATATTCATTACCGCGAGGCGTTGGAAGCTGCCGGCTTGCGCTTCTCGGGCCTTTCGCCGGACGGCGTGCTGCCCGAGATTATCGAATATCCGAACCACCCCTGGTTTATCGGCGTACAGTATCATCCTGAATTGAAATCCAAACCTTTCGCGCCGCACCCGTTATTTGAAGGGTTCATCGCGGCAGCGGTACGGCAATCGAGGCTGGTATGATCGAAGTTGGATCACTGAAGATTGGCAATGAACTGCCCTTCACCCTAATCGCCGGGCCGTGCCAGATTGAATCCGAGGCGCACACCATGGAGATGGCCAGTGCCCTGCACGAGATTTCCAAAAACCTCGGCATCGGAATTATTTATAAATCGAGCTACGACAAAGCCAACCGGACCTCGGCCACCGCCGCGCGTGGTGTGGGCATGGCGCAGGGATTGGAAATTCTGGCCCGCGTGCGGGAGGCGTTCCAAATGCCGGTGCTGACTGACGTGCATGACGCGAGCCATTGCGCCCCTGCCGCTGAAGCCGTGGACGTGCTGCAAATCCCGGCATTTTTATGCCGCCAGACGGATTTATTGCTGGCAGCCGGCAATACCGGGCGGGCGATTAACGTTAAAAAAGGCCAGTTCCTCGCCCCGTGGGACATGAAGAACGTGGCAGCGAAAATTGCCAGCACCGGCAATGAGCGCATCATGCTTACCGAGCGTGGTGCTAGTTTTGGCTACAACACGCTGGTAAGTGATTTCCGTTCGCTGCCGATTATGGCGCAAACCGGTTATCCGGTAATTTTCGATGCCACCCATTCAGTGCAGCAACCAGGCGGACAAGGAACTTCGTCGGGTGGTGAGCGTAAATACGCGCCGATTTTGGCCCGCGCCGCTTTGGCGGTAGGCTGCGCCGGATTATTCATCGAATGCCACCAAGACCCGGACCATGCGCCCTCGGACGGGCCAAACATGATCCCCCTGCGGGACATGGCGGGGTTGATTAAAACCCTGATGGCATTTGATAGTTTGACAAAAAATGCAGTGCTCGGCAGCCAATTTTTCAATTAAAAAATTAAAGTACCAGGAACACGATTACGATAATCAGTAGCAGGCCCAAGCCGCCGCCATAATACAGGCCGCCTGAACCAATAAATAAGCCACCGTGCAGGCCAAAGCCGCCACCGAGCAAAATCATAACAAGCAGAATAATCAGCAGCAATCTCATGGCACGTAACCTCACTTATGTTTCTCTGAGGTTACATATGGTTTTGCTGGCGCGGTTAAAGCCTTTGGTTCATGTCGATCGCGCCATGATTTGGTAATGTGACGCTATTTCGCTGGGATTATTTCAACTGTGGCGGTCAGGCCGGCAATCAGCCGTACCCCGGCAGGCACATGATCCAGCGCGATGCGTACCGGCACACGCTGGGCGAGGCGGACCCACGTAAAGGTCGGGTTCACATCGGCTAGCAAATTCGGACTGGCGACACGCTCATTATCGGTGATCCCGGAGTCGATGCTCTCAACATGCCCATCCAGAACCGGACCGCCACCCAATAATGTGACACGGGCTTTATCACCAATGGCGATGCGCGGCAGTTTGGTTTCCTCAAAGTAACCATCAACATACATCGAGTCAGTATCAACCAGCGCCGCCACGGCAGTTCCGCGCGTTACAAAATCCCCAGGCCGCATCGAGAAATTTGTGATGGTGCCATTGACCGTCGCACGTACCGTGGCGCGAGCGAGGTTTAGTTCTGCTTCGGCCTCGCTGGCGTTGGCCTGGTCCAATTCGGCCTGAGCCTCCAGCACTGCGGTATTGCTTTGATCCCGAACCTCGCCTGAAACAGCGTTGCCAGAGAGACCATTATAACGCCGCGCATCGCTGCTGGCTTGCGCCAACGCCGCTTTGTCCTTAGCGACCAGCGCCACGGCGGATTGCAGAGCTACCTTGAAGCGAACATCATCAATCTGAAACAGCGGATCGCCGACATGTACGCTCTGATTATCATGCACATAAATATTTGAGACGAGACCTGAAACATCCGGTGCCACCTCAACGACATCAGCGCGCACCCGGCCATCGCGAGTCCAGGGGGCCAGCATATAATAAATCCATAACTGCCAGGCCACCAGCCCCGCCACCAGCACCACGGCAATCGTGACAAGAAAACGCGGCAGAAAAGATTGTTGTGTCATGGTTGATCCAAGTTCAGAAAAAATGATTGGCCAAAGCCGCAATGCCACCCAGCAACACCACGAGAATGGCGAGATCAAATAAGGGCCGGTGCCAGACATAGTGGTAAATACCTGCGCGGTTTAATGCCCACCGCAACAAAGCTGAAAGCAGTAAGGCTAGGGCCAGCCAAACTAGCAAAGGGGGCAGCAGCACACCGTAAAGGTCGATCTCGCCGATCATGCAGCGATCGCCATTTCAGCGAGCGGCGGCGGCACTTCGGCAAATAACACGCTACGCAGCCCCACCAACATCATTAACGTCTCCCTGTGCGGGCGGCTTTGTGCGGCGTCCGCGCGATGAATAATCCCGGCGATGGCGTCGTCAATCGCCCGCCGTAAGTCAGGCGAGGCCGCCAGCAGCGGGTTGCCCTGGTAATGCGCCGCCACCCCGGCCAGCACGGCGGCATTGCTCCGCTGTTCAGCCTCCGAGAGGAACGCCATTTCACGTTGCAGCCCGATGGTATTCAGCCCCACCCGCAGGTCGACCAGCGCATCGGCGGCGGCGATATCCGCCCCCGGCGAAACCGCCGCCAGGCGTGGCATCAACAGGCCAAGCCGGTCCATCATCACGCCCGTAAGATGGGCACGATCATGCCGGGCCTGCGGGCCCGCAGCGGCGGCGATGTCGTGCCAGCCGGCGCGCAGCAGACGCTCAGCGCTCCAGGCTGCCCCCACTGAACGAATTAGTCTGGTAACGACCAAGGCGATGGAGAGGCCCAGGATCAACGCCAGGGCCCCATTTACATAGGCCGCAAAATCCCCGGCATAACCATTGTTCAGTGCCAGTGTGGTGGTGCCCACGGCACCCATCACCATGCCTGTCCCAAAGGTGGCCGGGCGGGACACCAGCACACCGATCAGCAACCCCGCGGGCAGCAATACCAGCAGCAGCTCCGGAAACGTCTCCACCCGCGGCAAAATGGCAAACCCGTACACCGCATCGGCCACCACCACGATCACCGCGTTACGAGTCATTTGTGCGATGGCGGGCGCCGGGTCGTCCTGGGCTGCGAAAAACGAGCACGCCACCGCCACCATGATCGCCGCCCCGGCCCCTGCAGGCCAGGCAGTGAGGACCCAGAAGCCGCACACCAGCAACGCCGCGATCCCGGCGGCGGCGGCGGAGAGTAAAGCCAGCCCATGGTCGTGCACTTGATGCGATGCCGCTAAGGCGGCCTCCATTTTAGGTGTCAGCGGCTCCGGGTCATTATCGGTCACATGGGCGCGGATGGCGCGGGAATGGCGCACCATGCTAACCAGCTCATGCAGCCGCACCAGCAAAGTAGTGCGCAATATGCCCGACCAGGTCAGGCTAGGCTCGCCAGCTTGCTCGAGAGCCAAAATATCAGCGGCCAGCTTGGTAGGCACATGTTCGGCACCGCCATCACCAATCCAGGCGGCGATTTCATCCAACAGTTTTTCCAAAGGCGGGGTGATACCGCCGATAGCCTTTAATTGCGCCACGCGGTCGCCGATGGAGCTCAGCACCGGCATCAGGCTCAGCACGTACAGCCGCAAACGCTCAATATGGCGGGTGGCCGATTGCAAATGCGAGGTATCGTAGGCCAATTGGCTGACCATCATGCTGATATCCACCGCCTCAGCGGCAAGCTGACGGCGGGCGGCGCGGGTGGCGGCATCTTCCTCGCGCCCTGCTAATGCCGCCTGTGACCAATCCACCGCCGGTTTCACCCAGGCCAGAATCCGCGCCGCCAGCACCGGCCCCAAGGGCCGCGGGAAGAAAATAGTGCCAATCAGGGTGGTGCAGGCAATCCCGATCGAGATTTCCTCGACCCGTGTCAACGCTGTTTCGAAGATATGGCCAGGGTTTGAGACGCTGGGAAAGCCAATGATGGCGGCAGTATAGCCTGCCAACATGAATAAATACGACCGCGGTGAGCGATCCAACAGCGACAGATACAGGCAAAGCCCGATCCAGAGCGCGAAGGCCAGACTGAGCAGCACCGGCGCATTCACTAGGTTGGGCACCAGTACCACCGCGGCAACGCCACCCACGAATGTCCCGATCAAGCGGTAGAGCGCTTTCGAGCGCATCGCCCCGGTCAGTGGTTGCGCCACAATGTAAGCGGTCGCCATCGACCAGTAGGGGTTATCTAGCCCGAGCCAGAAGGCCAGTCCGAGGGCCAACATGGCCCCCAGAAAGGTCTTGGCCGCGAAAATCAGTTCGCTGGCGGTGGGCAAGGTTAGTCCAGTAGGCCCGCAAATAATGGCGTGCTGAGATAACGCTCACCGTACGAGGCGATGATGGCGACGATCATCTTCCCGGCATTTTCTGGCCGCGCCGCCAACTGCAGGGAGGCCCAGAGTGCTGCACCCGATGAGATACCGACCAGCAGTCCCTCCTCCTTGGCGGCCCGGCGCGCGGTGATCAGCGCGTCATCGTTGGTAACGCGGATAATCTCGTCATAAGCGTGGGTATTCAGCACCGCCGGCACAAACCCGGCGCCGATGCCCTGAATGACATGCGGACCTTTCGGGCCGCCCGAGAGCACCGGCGAAGCATCGGGTTCGACTGCCACCGCCCTGAAGGATGGCTTGCGCGACTTGATGACCTCGGAGACGCCCGTGAGCGTGCCGCCGGTGCCAACACCCGAGACCAGAATATCGATCTGGCCATCAGTGTCCGCCCAGATTTCCTCGGCGGTGGTGCGCCGATGCACCTCAGGGTTGGCCAGATTACTGAACTGCTGGGGCATAAAATATTGCTTGCCGGAGGCGACAATTTCCTCGGCCTTACGGATCGAGCCGCCGATGCCATCGGGCCCTGGGGTGAGCACCAGCTCCGCGCCGTAAGCCCGCAGCACGGCACGGCGTTCCTTGCTCATGGTCTCCGGCATCACAATGATGCATTTATAGCCGCGTGCGGCGCACACCATTGCCAGACCAATACCGGTATTGCCGGAGGTGGGCTCAACGATCACGCTGTCCTTGTTGATGAGGCCCGCTTGTTCGGCTGCGTCAATCATCGAGCCGGCGATGCGGTCCTTCACTGAATTTGACGGGTTATAAAATTCCAGCTTGGCCACGATGTTACCCGGCAGTCCGGCTGAAAGCCGGTTGATCCGCACCAGCGGGGTGTGACCGATGAGTGCTGTGACATCATTCGCAATTTTCATGGGGAGGTCTCCTCAAGGCCAAGGTCGGTGATATTCATTGTCGCCAGCACGTTCATAACCCGCTGGTTAGGGCAATGGATAGGCCCGGAGCCAACCGATGATGCGTTGACAGAAATTCCAAAACCGGGGGAAGCGAAGCTGCAGGGTCTTCCTCAAACGGAACATGGCCCAGCCCCGGCAACGCCACCAATATTGATCCCTGAATCGCATTCAAATAGTCG
>NCFD01000428.1 GCA_002281005.1 Acidocella sp. 35-58-6
TGGCCGCGGCCAGCCGCGGCACCCTCACCGGGATTTATGACGCCAACCCTGAACGCGCCCAAACCATTGCCTGGGAAGCCGGCACCCAGCCGCTGGGGTTGGATGAATTGCTGGCGGCCTCAGATGCCGTGATTATCGCTGCCCCGGCGGAATTTCATTTTGAACTGGCTGCCAAGGCACTGCATGCGGGCAAGCACGTGCTGGTGGAAAAGCCGATCGCCGCGACCTTGGACCAGGCAACTGAGCTGACGGCTTTGGCGAAGGCTAAGAGGCTGGTACTGCAGGTGGGGCACCTGGAGCGGTTTTCCGCCGCCCACGGCGCGGTAACCAAGCGCATGGGCAAGCCGCTCTATATCGAGGCGGTGCGGGTGGCGCCGTTTAAGCCGCGCGGCACTGATGTTTCGGTGATCCTGGATTTGATGATCCATGATCTCGATTTGATTTTGGCTTTGGTGGATGAGCCGATTGACCATGTGGACGCGGTGGGCGCGAGTGTGGCCAGCGCGCATGAGGATATCGCCAACGCCCGGATAAAATTCAGCAATGGCGCGGTGGCCACCATTACCGCCAGCCGGATTTCACTGAAGACCGAACGCAAGATGCGGATATTTTCCGCGACCGGCTATTTGACGGTGGATTTCGCTGCCCGGAAATTGACGTTGATCGGCCGCGATATTGGGATGAAGCTGCCGGGGTTTGAAGAATTTGGGCTGGAGCAAGCCGGCTGGGAAGACCATGACGCGCTGGCGGCTGAACACGAGGCGTTTTTCGCTTCGGTGCTGGATGGCGCCCCGGTGGCGGTGGATGCCGAGGCCGGCAAACGGGCACTGGCAGCGGCGCTGGCGGTGAGTGCCGCGATTGCCGAAAGCCGTGCGCTGGCGGAGGCGAGTGGGTTGGTGGGGTGAAGATCACAAAAATTACAATTGCGCCTACAACCATCTAAAATTGATTTGACCACGGGACAGTGTAAGTTAAGATTATTAAATGCACTACAAAATGAGATAGTTGTGGCAATCATATCTGATAGAAAGTTTACCGATGATCTTAACGCAGTGCCAATTAATGAGCAAGAGTACTATCAATGGCTAGATGTACGATACG
>NCFD01000066.1 GCA_002281005.1 Acidocella sp. 35-58-6
TCTTCATGCAGTCGCATGGTGGGCTGGCAAAGGCCGATAGCTTTTCCGGCAAGGATGCGGTGCTTTCCGGCCCCGCCGGCGGCATTGTGGGGGCGGCGCGGACGGCGGCGATGGCTGGGTTCACCCATGTGATCGGGTTTGACATGGGCGGCACCTCAACCGATGTGGCGCTGTATGACGGGGCGTTCGAGCGCAGCTTTGAGACCGAGATTGCCGGGGTGCGGCTGCGCGCGCCGATGCTGGCGATTAATACCGTGGCGGCCGGTGGGGGTTCGATATTGAGCTTCGATGGGGCACGCTTGCGGGTGGGGCCAGAGAGTGCCGGGGCCAACCCTGGGCCGGCATGTTATCGCAATGGCGGGCCGCTGACGGTGACGGATGCCAACGTGATGGTGGGGAAAATTCAGCCAGCGCATTTTCCGGCGATATTTGGCTCCAACGGCGATGCGATGCTGGATGCTGAAATTGTGCGTACGAAGTTTGCAGCACTGGCGGCGGAAGTGACGGCGGCGACTGGGGTTTTGCGAAGTGCTAGGGAATTGGCGGAAGGGTTTATCGCGATTGCGGTGGCCAATATGGCGCACGCAATCCGGCAGATTACCGTGCAGCGAGGGCGTAACCCGGCAGATTTTGTGCTAACCAGTTTTGGTGGCGCAGGCGGGCAGCATGCGTGTCTGGTGGCTGATGAATTGGGAATGGACCGGATTTTTATTCATCCGCTGGCGGGGGTGCTCTCGGCCTATGGGATGGGCCTCGCGGATTTTTTAATTCTGCGTGAGCAGGCGGTGGAAATTACTTTGACGCCGGATTCGGTTGATGAACTACAGTCGGTCGCAAGCATGCTGGAGAGCAGTGCTGTGGCGGCATTATGGGCGCAGGATGTTGCTGCGGCGCTGATCCAAACAAAGCAATTTGTACATTTGCGCTATAGCGGCACCGACGCGCCGTTGCCGGTGACGCTGGCGGATTACACTGCGATGGTAGCTGAATTTGAAGCGGCGCATCAGCGGTTGTTTGGTTTTATCACTGCCGAAAAGTCGATTATTGCCGAGACAGTGGCGGTTGAAGCGATGGCGCCGGGTGATGCGGTGGTGGAGGCAGCACTTAGCTCCCGCACCGAAGGCGTGTGTGTGCCGGTTGATGAAGTGCAGATTTTTACCGGTGGTGCTGCTCATACCGCGCCGGTGTTTGAACGCACGGCACTGTTGGCCGGCGATAAATTAAACGGCCCCGCGATGATCCGTGAAGCCAATGCCACCACCATTATCGAGCCCGGTTGGCAAGCGGAAGTTACGTTGCGGAACCATGTGATTTTGCGCCGTATCATACCTCGGGATAATGCAGTGGTGCAGGATATTTCCCGCGCCGACCCGGTGCTGCTGGAGTTGTTCAATAATTTATTCATGGCAATTGCCGAGCAATGCGGCACCGTGCTGCGCAACACCGCACAGAGTGTGAATATCAAGGAACGTCTCGATTTTTCATGCGCGATTTTTGATGCCGAAGGTGGCTTGATTGCTAATGCGCCGCATGTGCCGGTGCACCTGGGCGCGATGGGGGAGAGCGTGCGGGCAGTGATTCGGGCGCGGCGAGGCTCGTTAAAGCCGGGCGATGCGGTGGCGCTGAATAATCCGTTTGCGGGAGGTACACACCTGCCGGACATTACGCTGATCACGCCGGTGTTTGATGAGACAGGAAAGGTGCTGAGGTTTTTTGTGGCCTGCCGGGGGCACCATGCCGATGTGGGCGGGCTGACGCCTGGTTCGACGCCGCCATTTTCCAAAACGCTGGACGATGAAGGCGTGGTGATCGATAATTTTTTACTGCTGTCCGACGGCGTATTTCAGGAGAAAGCATTCCGGGATATTCTGGCCGGTGCAAAATATCCGGCCCGCAACCCCGGTCAGAATGTCGCCGATATGCAAGCGCAGATTGCCGCAAATGCAACAGGCGTGGCCGCGCTCAACGGCATTATTACGCGCTATGGCTGGGATGTTGTGCAGGCTTATATGGGGCATGTGAAGAATAATGCCGAAGCCTCGATCCGCCGGGTGATTGGCAAGCTGCGTGATGGCGCGTTTGATTATGAAATGGATGATGGCACGAAATTGAAGGTTAGCGTGACCATCGATCATCAGGCGCAATCAGCAGTGATCGATTTTACCGGCACGGGTGCGCCATTGGTTGCGAACAATTTCAACGCGCCACCAGCGGTGACGACAGCGGCGGTGTTATATGCGTTCCGCTGTTTGGTAGGCACCGATATTCCCTTGAACGAGGGCTGCCTGAAGCCACTGAAGATTGTGATTCCGGCTGGCTGCTTTCTATCACCTTTGCCGGGTGCGGCGGTGGTGGCCGGCAATACCGAAGTGAGCCAGGCGGTAACCGTAGCGTTGCTAGGGGCGCTTGGTGCGTGCGCAGCATCGCAAGCCACCATGAACAACTTTTTGTTTGGTGATGCCACGCGGCAATATTACGAGACAATTTGCGGTGGCGCCGGCGCTGGACCGGGCTTTAGCGGAACCGCCGCCGTGCACACGCACATGACCAACACCCGAATGACCGACCCGGAGATCATGGAGTTGCGCTACCCGGTGCGGGTAGAGGAATTTTCGATCCGGCGTGGTTCCGGCGGGAACGGTAAATACCGTGGTGGTGACGGCGCTATCCGGAAATTACGTTTTTTAGAGCCGATGGTTGCGACGATTGTTTCATCAGGGCGGCGGCAAGGGCCGTTTGGCTTGGCAGGCGGTGGCGATGGTACCGTGGGGCAGCAGTTTGTGGAGCGCCGCGATGGTGGCCTGGAGGAACTGGCTGGTTGTGCGCAGGTGAATTTGGCGGCGGGTGATGCGTTTATCATCGCAACACCCGGCGGCGGCGGATACGGCGCGGCATGACACGCAAAAGAGCCCTGTGGATTGCAGTACCGGCCGGTGTTTTACTGCTGGCCACGAGCTTGATTTTAGCACTCCCCAGCCTGGTATCCTCACCACAAAACCGGGCGGCGATTGAGGGGCTGGCGTCGTCGTTGACGGGGCGGAATGTTCATATCAGCGGCAATCTTTCATTGGCCCTTAAACCGGCACCACAGCTTATCGCCGGTGATGTGACGATAACGGGCCCAGATGCGGAAATTATTACGGCCAAATCGCTGACGCTCGACATTGCGCCAGGGGCTCTGCTGCACGGCGAGCTCAGTGCCAGTAGTTTGATGCTGCAATCTCCCACGATCAATTTTCCATGGCCGTTGCCCAATGGTGCAGCGGCCATTGCGCCGCCACCGTGGCTGGCAGCCTTGCATGCCCAGATCAACGACGGTCAGATCAGCTTTGGCAGTTTGATGTTCAGCCATGTTTCAGCCGATATTTTTACCGGTGCCCAAGGCAGCCTTTCAGTTTCAGGAAGCGGCATTGTGCAGGGTCAGCACATCACATTGAGCCTCAGCCTTGGTGCACTTGACACAACCGGAACCGCGCCACTGACCATTGATGCGAAAACGGCGACGACGCAGGCACATCTTTCAGGGGTTTTCTCAACCGAAAATTCCCTGACGGGCAAAATTTCACTGGCCGCAACGGGCACGAACTGGCTTACGCAAGACGCGACCAAACCGGTGGCGGCCTCGGGCACCATACATGCTGACACTGCCGGTTGGCGGATCTCAAACTTACTGGCGACGCAAGGGGAGGCACAACTTACCGGCAACGCGGCTTTTGATTTCGGTAAACCAGATCTCGATCTTCATTTAACGGGCCATCAACTTGACATCCAACCGGCATTAGCAGCGAGCGAACTTGCAACCTTGCATGCACTGGCCGTGCATGTGGACGTGAATTTCGATCATTCGACCTTCACGGGTGTGACGCTGCCGAACATCCAGGTACGTGCCAATGTCACGCAATCTGGCGTTTCCATCGACGCCCTTCATATTACCCTGCCCGGTAATGGCGCCCTCCGTTTTACGGGGATGATTGACCCTTCAGGGAGTCTCAGTGGCAAAACGGCGATTACGGCGGATGATTTTGTGGGTGCGCTGAGTGCTTTTGGCATTAAAGCACCATTGCCGGCCAACTGGCAAACCAGTTTAACAGCAAATCTCAATGGCCCGCTCAATCAACTTGATGTTTCTGCCGTTACCGGAACACTTGGGCCCGCCTCATTGAGCGGGACGGCACGGCTGCAAACGACGCCAGGGCATTTGGCGATCAACGGCGCGTGGCATCTCAGTGATCTCGACCTGACACCCTTGGTGGCGGCGTTAAGCCAGTTCAAACCGGCAAGTAATATCTCGGCCGACATAGAATTGACAGCCGACCACGCCAGTTTCGATAAAATTTTAATGACGCATTTTTTGATTGATGCTGGTATCTCCGATCAACTTGTGGTTCGCAGGCTTACCGCCTCACTTTACAATGGAATGGCGGCTGCCAGCTTTACTGTGGCTGCGGGGGGGAAAATCTCGTCGGCCCGCGCGTTGCTGACGCTGCCCTCCGCACTGCCTTTGGCAGCACTTCTGCCCGCCACATTATCTCCGCCGATTGCGGTGACAAACATGCCATTAGCAGCCTTGATCGAAGCATCAGGCCCGGCGGATGCTTTAGCGGCCAGCGGTACACTAACGCTGGGACCGTTCAGCATCACCGCCTCACCCGTATTAGATTTGGTTCATTTGGCTGCGAAAGGGCCGCTGACCCTGCGCCACCCCAGCGCCATTGCCGCGTTCAAGGCGTTCGGGTTACCGGCCACCATTATGTGGCCAGGTGCTGGTTCGATTTCATTGAGAGCTAACATGGCAATTTCGCCAGCTCAAATCGGGCTGCCAGATTTTGTGCTCTCCATGGGAGATCTCACCGCGGCTGGCAAATTTTCGATAAGCCCGGAAGATAAAGTTCGAGCCGACATTAACGCCGATACTTTGGCATTGCCGCCGCTGCCGTCTGATCTGTCGGCGCTATGGGCTGGCGTTGCGGTGGCGAGTGGGGCGGTCGATATTTCAGCCAACCGTGTTTTATACGCCGGCAACCAGATACTTGGCCCCAGCGCTGGGTCAATTGCGATGCAGCCAAACGATGATGTGTTCACGATCGCACATGCGAGCTTAGGGAGCGGTACGATGAACGGTCGTATTTCCGCCACCACCGCTCCGGCAACGCCACCAAGCCTCTCAGCCATGATGACTTTAAAGGCTGTTGATTTAACGGCTGTGCATCTGCCCGCCATGTTTCCGCTGACCTTGCCGAGCGGTTTAGCCGACGGGCAGATCAACCTTACCGCTTCGGGGTTTTCACCGGCAACCTGGGTAGCGACGCTAAATGGAACAGGTACGGCACAGATTAAAGCTGGCAGTCTCACGGGCTTTAATCTCGGTGGGCTGGGCGATGCGCTGACTTTGCCAAACCGCGCCACCAGCTTGCGTAACGCGTGCACAACAGGCGCGACCGCGTTTGATCATGTAGCAATCAATGCCACAGTTGATCATGGGATTGTCAAAATTGGCAGTGCTACTTTGCAAGCTGCATCAGGTAGCGCTTCGGCAACTGGGACGATTGATCTCCCTGATCAAGCCATTGCCCTTAACCTGCACCTGCTTGCAAATGTTGCATCGCCACCTGATATCGGGTTGGCAATGATCGGCCCTTGGGCAAGTGCGCATAAGGTGCCAGATATCAGAGCTGGATTACACTGGAAGCCAGCGCCTTAGAGCCTACGCTCTGAAATCGAGGCCAATATCCAGTACGCGGACGGTGTGCGTGAGCCAGCCGGCGGAGAGGTAATCAACACCGGTTTCAGCTATGGCTGCGGCCGTGGCGGGAGAAATCCGGCCTGAGGCTTCAGAGATCGCGCGGCCATCAATGAGGGCGACGGCTTCGCGCAGGCTGGGAAGGTCGAAATTATCGAGCAATACCACATCCACGCCTTCATCAAGCGCTTCGCCCAATTGCATCAGCGAGTCCACTTCCAACTCAATTTTTACGAGATGCCCGGCGGATTTTTTGGCAGCCCGCAAAACATTACGGATGCCGCCCGCGATGGCGACGTGATTATCCTTGATGAGAATCGCATCATCCAGCCCAAAGCGATGATTAGCCCCACCGCCGCAACGCACCGCGTATTTTTGTGCGAAACGTAAGCCTGGCATGGTTTTGCGGGTACAGGTGATACGGGCTTTGGTGTGGGCAATGGTATCGGCAATGCCGCGGGTGGCGGTGGCGATACCGGAGAGATGGCCCAGGAAATTCAACGCGACACGTTCGGCGGCGAGAATGCCGCGTGAAGGGCCTTCAATGGTTGCAATAACATCGCCAGGCTGCAGCCTGGTACCATCAGCCAGCAGGGCGGTGAATTTGATCGCAGGGTCAATCAGGGAAAAGGCAGTCCGGGCAAAATCCAGCCCAGCCACCACGCCAGGTTCACGCGCCTCCAAGACACAAAGGGTGCGGCTGGACTCTGGAATCACGGCTTCGCTGGTGATATCCCCTGCCCTGCCTAAATCCTCCAGCAACCCGGCCCGAACTGCTTGTTCGACAAGTAAATAAGGCAGGCTCATGCAGCGATTTTCATGGCGGGGAGGTCCCGGATATTGGTGGTAAGCGCGTGCGCCAAAGCCGGGTTGGTTAGCGGGTAATCAGTGCGGAACTGCCCGCCCCGGCTCTCGGTACGGCGCAAGGCGGCTTGTGCCATCAATAGGGCCAGCAGAGCCGCGTTAGAGGTTTGTGCGAGTGGGGTTAGCTGCGCAATGGCGCGACTAAGACCCTCTGCGGAACGCAAAATACCAAGGTTTTCACTGCAAATATTTCGAATTTCCGGCAGATTGTCGGTCGTTTGGTGCTGGCGCGTGA
>NCFD01000429.1 GCA_002281005.1 Acidocella sp. 35-58-6
ACGCACGCCGCCGAGCGACATACGCACGAAGTTCCGGCCGGTGGCCTTGGCGATGGATTTGCCGAGCGAGGTTTTACCAACACCTGGCGGGCCGACGAGGCACAAAATCGCCCCCCGAAGTTTTGGGCTGCGCGACTGCACGGCCAGGTACTCAATGATCCGTTCCTTGACCTTCTCGAGGCCATAATGATCCTCGTTCAGAACCCGTTCGGCTTCCAGCACATCATTCTTGATCTTGCTGCGCTTCTTCCAGGGGATGCCCAGAATCCAGTCGAGATAGTTGCGCACCACGGTGGCCTCAGCACTCATCGGGCTCATGCTGCGCAGCTTCTTCAGCTCTGAAAGAGCCTTCTCACGAGCTTCCTTCGAAAGTTTAGTGGCCTTGATCTTGGCTTCCAGCTCGGCGGTCTCATCCTTACCGTCCTCGCCCTCTCCCAGCTCCTTCTGAATGGCCTTGAGCTGCTCATTGAGATAATATTCGCGCTGGGTCTTCTCCATCTGACGCTTCACCCGGTTGCGAATTTTCTTCTCAACCTGCAGCACGCCGATTTCAGATTCCATATGGCTGAACACGCGCTCCAGCCGCTCAGCGGTGGTGTCGATCTCCAGCAGTTCCTGCTTATCAGAAATCTTCAACCCCAGATGGCTCGCCACGGTATCAGCCAACTTCGAAGGGTCATCGATCTGGTTGACCGAAACCAGCACTTCCGGCGCGATCTTTTTGTTCAGCTTGATATATTGCTCAAACTGCGAAACCACCGTGCGCGCCAGTGCCTCCAGTTCCTTGCTATCGTCGGGCTTATCATCAAGATTTTCACAATAAACCTCGAAATAGGACTCGGTCTCCTTGAATGAAGTGATCTTGGCGCGGCGCACGCCTTCCACCAGCACCTTCACAGTGCCGTCCGGCAGCTTCAACAGCTGCAAAATGGTGGAAACGGTTCCCACCGTGTAAATATCGTCCGCCGAGGGGTCGTCCTGGGCGGCGTTTTTCTGCGCGACCAGAAGGATTTGCTTATCCTCCTTCATCACGGTTTCCAGTGCCCGGACCGACTTATCGCGGCCAACGAACAGAGGCACGATCATGTGCGGAAACAC
>NCFD01000430.1 GCA_002281005.1 Acidocella sp. 35-58-6
CGGTGATGGCAGCGCACAAAAATACCGCCATGTGCGGGGTTTTGTGGGTTTTGTGCACCAGGCCCATGGAACCATGCAGGAACTGGTAGCGGCCCATGGAATACATCATGCGCGAGCCGGCGTTGATGCAGGCAAGGCAGCAGGCGAAGGCGCTGATGATGGCGGAGAAATACACCACACCGGCAGCCCATGGCATTTTGGCGGCATTTGTCATGTCGGCGAAGGGCGAAGAGCTGTTGCCGATGACGTCAGCGTGGTCGTTCATGCCCAGCACCATGAAGTAGGTGATGACCGTGAAGAACAAGCCGGCCACAGCCGCCGAACCCACCACGGCGAGCGGGATGTTACGCTGCGGATTGCCAGATTCTTTTGCCAGTGTCGCCGAACTCTCGAAGCCCACGAAGCTGAACACCGCGAAGGCCATGGCCGACATCACGCCACCGAGCGGCAGTTTGGAAATGTTCAACTGCACCGGGTCAATGATGGTGCCGTGCTTACCCACCACCATGGCGGTGATGATAACGATGATACCGATTGAGATCGATTCCAAAATCAGGGCCAAACGCGATGAGAGTTGAATGTCGCTATAGGCCGCGTAGGTGACGAGACAAATAAACACCAGCGAGAAGCCAATCTGTTCCGGCAGCGACAATGTGATGCTGAACACACCGAGCAGATTATTCAAAAACAGCGGGAAGCCGAATACCACCGCCATGGCCGTGGCCAGATACGCCAGGATCATGGTCCAACCGGCCATGGCACCTGCAACCGGCCCAAAGGAGCGGCCAATATATACGAAATACGACCCGGCTTCCGGGTGACGCTTGGCAAGAGATGAGATCGATAGCCCCACGAACACGCAACCAACGGTCGCAATCAGGTAGGAAAGCCATGAACCAACACCGGCCAATCCGGCAACTACCGAAATATTCAACGCAGGGGTCAGAGTCGGCGCAATGTTCGCGATCGACTGCCCAATGGTTTCAGGCAAGCTGAGGCCAGCTTTAAAATTGTCCATGCTTTTAGATACTATCAATTTCAAAGGCTTGCATTTAACAACTGATAGTTTCTCAATGCATAGTAAATTAATAGTTGAT
>NCFD01000431.1 GCA_002281005.1 Acidocella sp. 35-58-6
AAATTTATGACGAAAAAAATTGTGTCGCCATCATCTCCCGTGTGCAGCCCGGCATCAGGTTATGTCACGTTTCGGCGCTACGATAAGCTAATTTATTACACGCTGAACTCAATAACCTCCCGCACGCGCGGATAAATCTCAGTCGCCCAGCGCTTGCCTGAGAATACACCATAATGGCCAACCCCGGTTTGCACATGGTGGCGCTTTAGCAGCGGGCGAATGCCGGTGCATAAATCCAGCGCTGAGGCGGTTTGCCCCAGCCCGCAAATATCGTCGCGTTCACCCTCCACAGTGAACAGGAAGGTTTTTTTAATCATCTCCGGCCGTACGGGCTTGCCGCGGTATTTCAACTCGCCTTTTGGCAATTCATGGTCCATGAAAATACGCTTGACGGTTTCGAGGTAAAATTCGGCCGGCAAGTCCATCACCGCCAGATATTCATCGTAAAAGGCGCGGTGGGTGTCGGCGGCGTCGATGTCCTGGGCGGCCAGTGAGCGATATTGCTTGAAATGCGCCGACATATGCTTGTCGAGATTCATCGATACAAACGCCGAAAGCTGCACGAACCCTGGGTACACCCGCCGTCCGGCACCACGGTAACGCCACGGTACCACGCCGATCATTTTTTTCTCAAACCATGAAATATCCTTGGTTTTGGCAAGTATATTCACGCGGGTCGGGTTGCGCCTGGTATCAATCGGGCCTGCCATCAGCGTCATGCTGCGCGGAGTCGCCGGGTTGTTATTTTCCGCCATCACGGCAACGGCCGCCAATACCGCCACCGTCGGCTGGCACACGCCCACCACATGGCAGCGCGGGCCCAGTTGTTCGAGGAATTTCATAATATGTTCGACATATTCATCGAACCCGAACACCCCGGCCTCAACCGGAATGTCACGCGCATTATGCCAGTCGGTGATATAAACATCGTGGTCCTGTAGGAGAACCTCAACAGTATGACGCAGCAGCGTGGCAAAATGGCCCGACATCGGGGCGCACAATAAAACTTTTGGTTGCTTGCGGTCGGAGTCTTTTTTGAAATGCACTAAGCTCGCGAACGGCGTCTCAAAAACCACCTCGTCCTCAACATCCACCAT
>NCFD01000432.1 GCA_002281005.1 Acidocella sp. 35-58-6
AGCACATTCTCAAGCAGCCGGGCGTTGCTCTCGAGCGCATCCGCTGATGGACCCACTGAGGTTCTGGTCGGCGGCGCCTGCAACAAATCCAGGGGAGGGAAATTCCAGCCAGGGTCGAGCAGCGGCAGGCGCTCCTGCTTCGGCGGGGCTTTTTTTGGTAAAATGGGCGTTTTGATGGTGGGGCGCTGTTGTAAGGCGGTTTTGACATGAAGTTCCGGCTCACCCACCTCACGCTCCTGCACCGCGCGGGGCACTGAAGAATTGATGCGCGGCTCTTCCTCCCAGCGGCGGGGGCTAGCGCCACCAGCCGACGCACTGGCCAGCAATGGCGTCAGCCAGGAGGACACCGCCTCAGCGCCGCGCATACTGTGGCTGGCGGATGCGGATGCAGCACTCACAGCCCTACGGCCGGCAGAACGCCACTCGCTGGGGGTGAAGCCCAGTGCGAAGCCTACGGACGCCAAGGCTAAAACCAATGTGAGCGTCATGGCGATGCCACCGCCCAACGTCCCGAGCGCCGAATGACCGGCCCCCACAAATGCCGACGACAATAACAACCCCGCCGCACCGCCAATGCCAGCAGACACCGGCCAGGAGACGGACGGGCCGGGGATGATGGCAACCGCCATAGCGAGGGCCGCGGCCAGTAATGGCAGCGCTGTGGCGCCCAGGAAAATGCGCCATTTCAAATGGCCAATGGCCCCACGCGTGCCGAGTCTGTAGCTCCAGGCCAGCAACACCAGTACTGGCAAAAACCCTGCGATACCAAAGCCTTGCAGCAGAAAATCCGACGTTGTGGCGCCAAAAGGGCCGGCCAGATTTAGCGGCCGAACGCTGCTGGCCGTATCAAACGAGGCGTCCTGTGGATGGTAGGAGATTAGCGCTACCAGCAGGGTCAGCCCCACCAGACCGATAAAAAGCGCCGTCAATTCGGCGATACGCCGACGCAACTGCGCCCGCATATTGGGAGAAATAAACCGGCGGGCTTCGAATGAGACGGACATATATGTTCATACTACGCTGGAACCCGCTGATTCGTAAATATTTTTTTATAACAGCCCGGCGCGGCCCGGGAAGCCTTTGAAGCTG
>NCFD01000067.1 GCA_002281005.1 Acidocella sp. 35-58-6
CAGCCTGAGCCGGGGCGAAACCCCGTAAGCCGTAGCAGGCCGCAAAAACACCGGGCAAAACCCATCATCCGCCAGCGCCGCAATATCGCGCTCGGCCCATACCTTAGATTGCCCGTAGGCCGTCACCGGGTTCAGCACACCGGTCTCATCCACCATGCCCTCACCGGCGGCGCCATAATTGCTACAGGAGGACGCCAGCAGATACCGCCCCACCCCAGCCCGCTTCGCCATTCGCGCCAGATGCACCGAGCCTTCATGGTTGATCGCGTAGGTCACCGCGGGGTTTAAATCGCTCACCGGGTCGTTGGAGAGGGCGGCCAGATGCACCACCGCATCCAACCCGGCCAAATCGGCTACAGTGACATCGCGCACATCCTTGGTCAGGCTCGGCACATCGGCCAACGCGCCCGCCGCCGCATAGGTGCAACCGGCGTAATAATCGGCATCAAGCCCTACCACCTCGTGCCCCGCCTGCAACAGCATCGGCACCATGACCGCGCCAATATACCCGCGATGCCCCGTTACCAAAATTTTCATGTACCGCCTCCAAACGCCCAAACTTCGCGTCCAGATAATCCGCACGGCTAAAAAAAGCGAACCGCAATGTTACTCCGCCGCCAGCATCGCGCCTGGCTTGGCCTCGCCGGCCTCCTCCGTTTTGAACTGCGCGATGATGCTCGCCAAATCCCGCGCCTCCGCCGCCAGCCCATGCGAAGCAGCGGTGGATTGTTCCACCATCGCGGCATTCTGCTGCGTCACCTGGTCCATCTGGTTGATGGCGGTATTCACCTGCCCCAACGCGCTGGACTGCTCCTTGGCCGCCGCCGCGATTTCACTGACAATCCGGCTGATCTGCGCCACCTGCCCCACCATGCGGGTCAGCGCCTTGCCGGTATCACCTACCAATTTGACCCCAATTTCCACCTGCTCACCGGAGGTGGAGATCAACTGCTTGATCTCTTTCGCCGCATCCGCCGAACGCTGCGCCAGCGCCCGCACTTCGGTTGCCACCACTGCAAAACCGCGCCCGGCATCACCGGCCCGCGCCGCCTCCACCCCGGCATTCAGCGCCAGCAAGTTGGTTTGAAATGCGATCTCGTCGATCACCCCAATGATATTCCCAATCTGGCGCGACGAGGTTTCAATCCCGCTCATCGCCGCCACGGTTGCCGTCACCGTCACGCTTGAATGTTCAGTATCGCTCTTGGCTTTGCCCACAATATCGTTGGCCTCATCCGCTGAGGCCGCGGTGCGCCGCACGGTGGCGGTAATTTCATCGAGCGCTGCCGCCGTTTCCTCTAAGGTCGCCGCCTGCTGCTCGGTCCGGCGGGCAAGATCATCCGACGCATGGGTGAGTTCATCAGCACTTGCGGTCACCGCCTGGGTGCTGCGCACCACCGCCCGCATGGTCTGCATCAACTGGTCGATGGCCTGATTAAAATCCATCCGCAATTTTTTATAGTCAGGCGGAAACCACTCTTGCAAACGGAAGGTCAACTCGCCCTTGGTGACCTTATCCAGCCCGGTCGTCATGGCGTTCACCACCACATCAAGCTGCTTCATCGCATCCTCACGCGCCGCTTCATTGCGCTTGCGGTCATATTCGGCGCTTGCCCGCTCTACCTCCTGCTCCTCACGCATCCGCTGATGGCTCAAAATTGAATCACGGAATGATGAGGTCGCTACAGCCATCTCACCAATTTCATCACGCCGCGCCATAAATGGCACCGCCAACTCAAGATGCCCTTGCGCCAGCGTTGCCATATACGCCGCCAGTGTTTTAATCGGCGCCACAACTTTGCGCCGCACCATAAACAGGCCGGTTAAAACAATGAGAATCACTACAGCTAAAACACTCATCATCAGAATATTATAAAACTGCAACTGCGCCGCCGCCTGCGCCTCATTGGCGTTATCCGCCGCCGTGGCTTTTGCCACAATATCATTGATCACCGCCCGGTGCGCCCGGTAAATCTCACCCAGACGGCTCATGGATTGCGCGATCGCCACCGGATTGTTTTGCACAATCGCAGGCAGCACCACGTCATTCAACTGCTGCCAGAATTGCTGCACATCGGCATCCGACGTCTGGGTCAATTCCACCCGTAAATCCTCGGGTAAATCAGCTTGCTGCCAATAGGTTTTACGGTCGTTATATTGCGCCTGTAAATCCGCCAGAGACTTTTTATAATCGGCCACATCGGCGGGAGTCTGCGCTGCTAAATTCGCGTCGAGATACGCCTCAATGACATATTCCGGCGGCGGCAGAATATCACCCAGCAAATCCTTGCCCGCCGCAATGTGCTCGTATAACGGCCCAGTGATTTCGAGATTCCGCAGTGCCAGGCTGCTAATACCCACAATGCTCATAACCCCCAGGCAGGTAACCAGGCCAAACAACAGGATAGAGCGGGAAATTGTAAAGCGCATCTGCGTCCTCAATCATTACGGAATGCGCTATCCCTGCCGCAAAATAATCAACAGCCCCTTAACAATCCCAGCGAAACTGCCCAATCCGGATTTGATCTAAATCAAGGCAAGCGAGGTGATTAAGAATATCATAACAAAAGTTCGTTCAACGAACGAATTTCTAACACCATAAACGCCAAGGGAAACGCCATGCTCTCCAAAGACCAAAATGAATTCATCACCCAAACCGGCCCCGGCACGCCGATGGGCGAATTATTCCGCCGCTACTGGGTCCCGGCGCTGCTGGCTGAGGAGCTGCCTGAAAATGACTGTCCGCCGGTACGGGTGAAACTGCTCTCCGAGCGACTGGTGGCGATCCGCGACACGCAAGGCAAAACCGGCCTGATTGATGAATTTTGCCCGCACCGCGGGGCCTCATTGTGGTTTGGCCGGGTGGAAGAGTGCGGCGTGCGCTGCCCCTATCATGGCTGGAAATTCGGCGTGGATGGCCAATGCACCGACGTCCCCTCAGAACCCGAGGAGAGCGGCTTCCGCGCCAAAATAAAACTGAAAAACTATCCGCTGGTGCTGCGTGGCGGCGTCTATTGGACCTATATGGGCCCGCAGCAGGACCAGCCGCCCCTGCCGGAATGGGAATTCGCCATGGTGCCGGAGGGCCATGCGTTCATCTCCAAACGGTTGCAGGAATGCAATTATTTGCAAGCCATGGAAGGCGGCATCGACAGCTCGCACGTCTCCTTCCTGCATAGCGGTGACCTCAACCGCGACCCGCTCTTCAAAGGTGCCGCCGGCAACGAGCACCAGTTGGACTACAAGGTGTTCTTTGAAGTGGTGGACCACGCCAACGGGCTTTACATCGGTGCCCGCCGCAACGCCGCCCATGACAAATACTACTGGCGCATCACACCCTGGGTGATGCCGAGCTTCACCATGGTAGCCCCACGCGGCGACCACCCGGTGCATGGGCATTTCTGGATTCCCAATGACGATGAAAACTGCACGGCGTGGTCTTACGATTACAAACCGGAACGTAAGCTCTACCCCGCCGAAATTGCCGCGATGAAGGACGGCAAAGGCGTGCACGCCAAAACCATCCCCGGCACCTACCGCCCGGTTGCCAACAAGGACAATGACTATCTGATGGACCGCGACGCCCAACGCGCCGGGCTGACCTATAGCGGCATCGAGGGCATCGCCATCCAGGACGGCTCGTTGCAGGAGAGCATGGGGCCGGTGGTGGACCGCACCAAGGAGAACCTCACCACCTGCGACAACGGCATCATCATGGCACGGCTGAAACTCATCCGCGCCGCCAAGGCGCTGCGGGACAAAGGCACACTACCACCAGGCCGCCTGCCGGAAGCCCAGCATGTGCGCTCGGCTGCCATATTGCTGGACCCGAAAACCAACTTCGCGCAGGACGCCGAGACCCATTTCAAGGCCCGCACGCTGGAGCCGCATTCTTCGGTCTAACGCCCTTGCCGTCTCATAAATCACTGGCTCATCCCGCGCGGGGTGAGCCAGTTTTTTTATACGCGGCTGCCCCCCACCGCCCCTGGCTGACGGCAACGGATAAATCTGGAACACTGGCCGGCACCCATAGCCAGGCATTGCATGACCACAGCCCTCCACGGACCATTATAAGTGCCCACCAGCATGATTCTGCTGGTGCTGCTGGCGGCCTTGCTGCACGCCTGCTGGAATACGGTGGTGAAATCCAGCCCGGACAAGTTTCTCGACATCGTGCTGGTCACCGCCAGTGCGGCGCTAATCTCGGCGGTAACGTTGGTGTTTTTACCGCTACCGGCGGTGGCGAGCCTGCCGTACGTGGCCACCTCGGTGCTGAGCCATGTGGTGTACTTCACCATGGTCGGCGCGGTGTACCGCCTCGGGGATATGAGTCACGCCTACCCCATCATGCGCGGCGCCCCGCCGTTGATCGTGGCATTGCTCAGCGTCCCGCTGCTGGGCGAGGCGCTCTCAGCCGGCGAATGGGCCGGGGTTTTGCTGATTTCCGGCAGCATCCTCAGCCTGCTGGTGGCGGCGCGGTGGCGCGGCAATGTCTCCGCCAGTTCCACCATACTGGCCCTGCTCAATGCCGGGGTGATCGTGGGCTACACATTGGTGGACGGCACCGGCGTACGGCTCTCCGGCCAGCCGGTGGCCTACACCATGTGGATGTATGTGCTGACCGGACCACTAATTTTGGCGTGGGCGCTGAAATACCGCCGCGGCAGGGTACTGCCGCATTTTCGCGCCCGCTGGCCATTGGGGTTACTCGGCGGCGCCTGCACCCTGGCCGCCTATATTTTAATTCTATTCGCCATGACCCGCGCCCCCATCGCCATGGTGGCCGCATTACGAGAATCCGCCATCATCTTCGGCACCATCATTTCGGTCCTGGTCCTAAAAGAACGCGCCGGCCTCAGCCGCACAATCGCCGCCGCGACCATTATGCTGGGGATTGTGGTTATCAAGCTGGGGTAGGGCTTTGGTGTTGCGATGGTGGGATACGCTGCGCTAACCCAGCGTCTCGGAAGCATAATTTGCCGGGCAATTGATTGTAGGGTGGGTTAGCGTAGCGTAACCCACCGATGATAGGAGCGCTTTGTCATTGGCTTGATATCGTTCCACCCTATGTTGCTCACCCCGCCGATGGTGGGTTACGCTGCGCTAACCCAGCGTCTCGGAAGCGGAATTTGCCGGGCAATTCGTTGTAGGGTGGGTTAGCGTAGCGTAACCCACCGATGATAGGAGCGCTTTGTCGTTGGCTTGATATTGTTCCACCCTATTTTGCTCACCACGCCGATGGTGGGTTACGCTGCGCTAACCCACCCTACGCTTGCTTCTACCGTTCACGATCACCCTAATTGACGGGCTTGGCGGTTATGTTATTGTCACTATAAGTTTACAGGCAGAATTGTTGTCCGGTTTCGAGACATATGTACCAATGTCAGATGGACGTTTGTGCTACCTGATGTTCTTATTGCACAATGTATATCTTATTATACTATGTGATCGCGTAGGAGTGCCTGTAAGCTTTTTAACGTGAGTGGCTATGTCACAACTGGAAAAACTAAAAGCGACTACCTACCGCAAAGAGCTAGCAGCCTTGTTAGGCTTCAAACCCCAGGCGCTCACGTCGATCGTTTACAAGACGCCGCTTTCGGAACGATACACTACATTTGAGATCGACAAAAAAACTGGTGGAAAGCGGACAATCAAGGCTCCCTCGCCGAAGCTCAAGAAACTTCAGACGCATTTATCGCACCTTCTATATCAGTGCCTCGACGAGATCGAGAAACAGCGAGGAGAACAACCGCTGGCTTTCGGCTTTCGCCGTAAGCTTTGGATTGCGGATAATGCGGCACGCCACAAGGGGCGGCGCTGGGTGCTTAATTTAGATCTGAAAGATTTCTTCCCGTCGTTTAATTTTGGACGGGTGCGCGGCTTTTTTCTGAAGGACAAATCCTTTGAACTGAAGCCGGAGGTGGCAACCACAATTGCGCAAATCGCATGCGACGGTGTGGCTTTACCGCAGGGAAGTCCGTGCTCACCTGTGATTTCTGAGATGATAACTCGCATCCTTGATATGCGCATGGTCGGGTTGGCAAAAAAGTATAAAGTCACCTACTCCCGATATGCAGATGACATCACGTTCTCGACCAATCACAAGAATTTTCCGGTAGGCATCGCTGTGCCGGATGGAGAAGACGCGACAAACTGGAATTTGAGCAACGAACTGCTGGGCAAAATCACCAGTTGTGGTTTTGAAGTAAACTCGGAGAAAACGAGGATGCAGTTTGATGGCAGCCGCCAAATAGTTACTGGCTTAATTGTGAACGAGAAAGTGAATGTCGCCAGCGAATACTATCGGCGTGCGCGGGCTATGTGCGACTCGCTGTTTTCGACGGGGTCTTATTTCCGGTCCATGAAAGAGCCTAAGGAAGACAACGACGAACCGACGCCCGACCTGATCAACGGTCTAAATCCGCTCAACGGTATCCTCGGACATATTTACGCCGTGACGGAGACCGAAGAACGTCGAGCAATCTCGGAACAACGGATTAAGCCACGAGCAATCAGAAAGCTGTATCGGCGTTTCTTATTTTACAAATATTTTGTCGCTCTGGAAGTTCCACTGATTGTCACGGAAGGCAAGACTGATCCAGTGTACCTGCGGTCGGCGGTGAGACGCCGTCCCGATTTCCACCCAGTTCTAGGAAAAATGAAAGGCGATTCTTTTATCCACGCAGTGAGTTACTTCAACTATGGCGGGCTTGCGCATGAAGTACTTGATCTTGGAGGCGGGGGTGTAGGAAACTTGAAGTCT
>NCFD01000068.1 GCA_002281005.1 Acidocella sp. 35-58-6
GTGATGCGGTGGAGGATTTGGGCACCGCCTACGGTATTTCAGGGGTACTGCGGACGGCACCTTTTTTAGCGCGGCAGGGCCGCAGCTTGTTGCCGGTTGATGGCACGACCGAAAATCAGTTGATTGCCACTGCCCAAACCCTGCTCAAAGCCCCGCCGCCACGTGCCGCCATGGCCGCCTGTTTGACGGCGGTTTACGCCCGGCGCGACCTTGGCAAACCCTTCCGCCCCCGGGGGCTGGCCGACAAACTGGCCGTGTTGAACGCCGCCATGTGGGGCCGGATTTAGCTGGCCAGAATCCGTGCCGCTGACACCGCAAAATAGGTCAGCACGCCCGAACACCCGGCCCGCTTGAAGCCCAACAGGCTCTCCAGCATGGCGCGGTCATGGTCCATCCAGCCGTTATTCACTGCCGCCATGATCATCGCGTATTCGCCTGATACTTGATAAGCAAAAACAGGGACTTTGAACTCGTCCTTCACACGGCGTATGATATCTAAATAGGGCATCCCCGGTTTCACCATAATCATGTCGGCGCCCTCAGCGATATCCAAAGCCACTTCGTGCAAGGCTTCATCGGAATTGGCCGGGTTCATCTGGTAGGTTTTCTTGTCGCCCTTCAGAGCCCCGCCCGAGCCGATGGCATCGCGGAACGGGCCGTAAAAGGCCGAAGCGTATTTGGCAGCGTAGCTCATCAAGCGGGTATGAATATGTCCGGCCTCATCCAGCCCGGCGCGTAAGGCGCCGATGCGGCCATCCATCATGTCGGAGGGAGCGATGATATCCACGCCTGCATTGGCCTGGTTAACCGCTTGTTTTACCAGAATTTCGACGCTCTCATCATTGGCCACATAGCCATCGCGCAGCACCCCGTCATGACCGTGATTGGTATAGGGGTCGAGCGCGACATCCCCCACAATGGCGATTTGAGGAAATTCCGCCTTGAGGATCCGGGTGGCCTGGCAGAGCAGGTTATCAGGGTTCAGCGCCTCGGTCCCCTCGGCGTCTTTTTTCTCCGCCGGAGTCGCTGGAAACAACGCAATCGCCGGAATTCCCAGCTTGGCGGCTTCCTCAACATGCCTGGCCAGCCCATCGAGAGCCGTGCGCATCACGCCTGGCATCGACGCGATTTCGACCGGCGCACCGGTGCCCTCACGGATGAAAATGGGCCAGATCAAATCATCCACCGAGAGCTTGTTTTCCGCCACCAGTCGCCGCGTCGCATCATCAAACCGGTTACGGCGCATCCGGGTTGAGGGGAATTTTGCATGGGTCATGGGGCAGACACTACCCGGCAATGCGCTGCAAACCAAGATGTGAGACAGCTAAGGCGATTTTGCCACCCTGCCATAAGCCTGCCTTTCATGAGGCTTGTTTCACATTGCCAGGGCACATGTTAAACCCCTCGCATGACACGTTCACTTATTGTGGCCATTGGCGCAGACCATGGCGGCGTATTGCTCAAAAACCGCCTGGCTGCGGTGTTGGCTGAGGCTGGGCATCAGGTACTGGATTTCGGCACCGATGGCCCGGCAAGCGTTGATTACCCGGACTTCGCCCAGGCGGTCTGCGGTGCCATTACCCGCGCTGAGGCCGATTTAGGTGTTTTGGTGTGCGGCACCGGCATTGGTATGTCGATTGCTGCCAACCGTCACCCGGCCATCCGTTGCGCCCTGGTGCATGATGTTACCACCGCCCGGCTCACCCGCGCCCATAACGATGCCAATGTCATCGCCATGGGTGCACGCATTATTGGCGAGGAAGTGGCGCTGGATATTCTCAACGCCTTCCTGACCACCAAATATGAAGGCGGGCGGCACGACCGCCGGATTGCCAAATTAAACCTCGAAAGCGCGGAATAATACGATGAACAAAGCCAATCTCTCGCCGAGCTACGACCGGTTTTTCACCGCCCCTCTCGCCGAGACCGACCCGGAATTAGCTGGCATCCTACGGCAGGAACTGACGCGCGAGCAGGATGGCATCGAATTAATTGCCTCCGAGAATATCGTGTCTGCCGCCGTGATGGAGGCGCAAGGCTCGGTGCTGACCAACAAATACGCTGAAGGCTACCCCGGCAAACGTTACTACGGCGGCTGCGGCCCGTCTGATCTGGCTGAAACTTTGGCGATTGAACGCGCCAAAAAACTCTTCGATGCCGGGTATGCCAATGTGCAGCCCAATTCCGGTAGCCAGGCCAACCAGTCGGTGTTTTTAGCATTGCTGAACGCCGGTGATACGATTCTGGGCATGTCGCTCGCCGCTGGCGGGCATTTAACCCATGGTGCCGCGCCCAACCTGTCCGGCAAGTGGTTCAATCCTGTGCAATATGGCGTGCGCAAGGATGACGGGTTGATCGACTATGCCGAAGTCGCCGCTTTGGCGCATGAGCACAAACCCAAACTCATCATCGCTGGCGGCTCAGCCTACCCGCGCTTTATCGATTTCGCGAAATTCCGTGCCATTGCCGATGAAGTCGGCGCGATTTTTATGGTCGATATGGCGCATTTCGCAGGCTTGGTGGCTGCGGGCATTTATCCATCCCCACTGCCGCATGCCCATGTGGTCACCACCACCACGCATAAAACCCTGCGCGGCCCACGCGGCGGTATGGTGCTGACCAACCACGAGGACATTGCTAAAAAAATCAATTCCGCCATCTTCCCCGGCCTGCAAGGCGGGCCGCTGATGCATGTGATCGCCGCCAAGGCCGTGGCGTTCGGCGAAGCCCTGCGCCCGGATTTCCGTACCTATCAGAAGGCCGTGGTGGAGAACGCACGCGTGCTCTCTGAAACCTTGGTGGAGCAGGGCCTCGCCATTGTCACCGGCGGCACTGACAGCCATTTGCTGCTGGTTGATTTGCGTCCCAAAAACGTCACCGGCAAAGCCGCCGAGGCCAGCTTGGAACGGGCGCATATGACCGCCAATAAAAACGCCATCCCATATGACCCGCAAAAGCCCTTCATCACCTCCGGTATCCGCCTTGGCACCCCCGCCGCCACCACGCGCGGCTTTGGCGTTGCGGAATTCCGTGAAGTGGGCTTGATGATCGGCGAAGTACTGGATGGTTTGAGCAAATCCAACGATGGCTCAAACGACACCATTGAACAGGCCGTTGGCACCCGGGCGAAGGCGCTGTGCGCCCGCTTCCCGATCTATAGGTAATTTAAAAAATGCGTTGCCCCTTCTGTGGCGAAGCTGACACCCAGGTGAAGGACAGCCGGCCCACTGAAGATGGCAGCGCCATCCGGCGGCGGCGTTTTTGCAGCGTGTGCGGCCAGCGTTTCACCACCATTGAGCGCGTGCAGTTGCGTGAACTCACGGTGGTGAAATCCGACCAGCGCCGTGTTGCGTTCGACCGCGATAAGCTGGCGCGTTCGGTGCGTACGGCCTTGCGGAAGCGCCCGGTGGATGATGAGCGTATTGAACGCCTGGTGAACGGCATTGTCCGGCAACTTGAAGCCAGCGGCGAAACCGATGTGAAATCCAGCGAAATCGGTGAACGCGTGATGCAGACGCTTAAGGAAGTTGATACCGTCGCCTATGTCCGCTTCGCCTCGGTGTATCGCGACTTCCGCGAGGCCAAGGATTTTGAGATGTTTTTGGATTTGATGACGCCCCCATCCAAGCCGGATGCGGCTAGTGAGTGATGAGAGTTTCATGCGAGGGGCTTTGGCATTGGCCCGCCGCGGCTTGGGTGCAACCGCGCCGAACCCGTCAGTCGGTTGCGTAATTGTCAAAGATGGTCGGGTGATCGGCCGTGGTCGCACGCAAAGTGGTGGCCGTCCGCACGCCGAAACCGAGGCCTTGAAAGCGGCGGGTGCTGCTGCGCGGGGTGCCACGGTTTATGTAACTTTGGAGCCGTGCTCGCACACCGGTAAAACGCCGCCTTGTGCTGCCGCGCTGGTGGAAGCAGGAGTGGCCCGGGTGGTGATAGGCACGCTGGACCCCAACCCGAAAGTGAATGGCCAGGGTGTTGCCATGCTGCGTGAAGCTGGCGTGCATGTGACCGAAAACTGTCTGCCCAAAGAGTCTCTAGCCGTTATCAGCGGCTTTCTGAAGGTGATTGACTCAGGGCGGCCCTTGCTGCGGCTGAAGCTGGCGTCCTCGCTCGATGGCCGGATCGCCACTAAAACGCGGGAAAGTAAATGGCTGACCGGCGAACCCGCCCGCCGTGCCGCGCACGCCATTCGTGGCCGCCATGACGCGGTGCTGGTGGGGGTTGGCACGGTTCTGGCTGATGACCCGGAATTAAACTGCCGCATTGAAGGTTTTCGTGCCGCGCCGTTGGTGCGTATTGTCGTTGATAGCCATTTGCGCACGCCGTTAATGAGCAAACTGGTGCGCAGTGCCACAGTTGAACCTCTCTGGATTTTACATCGCGACGGCGCGGATGCCTCTCGTAAGCGGGCACTGGAGCAGGTTGGGGTAAAATTATTCAACCTTGCAGGCTGCGCCGCCGGGGTTGATTTGCCGGAAGCCATGAAATTACTTGCCAAACAGGGCCTCACACGCGTTCTGGCCGAGGGCGGCGGCACCATTGCAGCCGGGCTGTTGCGCGACCATCTGGTAGACAGATTGGCGTGGTTTCATGCGCCGGCAATTATTGGCGGCGACGGCTGGCCCTCAACGCAGGGGTTTGGGATTATGAATCTTGTGGATATGCCGCGTTTTGTGCCGGTGGCGCAGGAACGTCTGGGCGATGATATGTTGAGCACTTTCAGGGTAGCCGCTTAATGTTTACCGGATTGATCACAGGAGTTGGAACTGTGCGTGAAGTTTTGCCCATCGGGCAGGGCAGGGACGCTCGCTTCGTGATTGCGGTGCCGCCAACAAACGAATGGGCCGCCATCAACGCTGTAAAACTTGGCGCCTCCATCGCCTGCTCCGGTTGTTGCCTGACCGTGATTGAGCGCGGTGATGATTGGTTTGCCGTTGAAGTTTCAGCGGAATCGTTGGGGCTAACCACTCTGGGCACGTGGCGGCCGGGTACAAAAATAAACCTGGAAGGATCTTTGAAGCTGGGCGATGAACTCGGCGGGCATTTGGTTTCCGGTCATGTTGATGGTCTGGCCAAGGTAATTGAGATAACCCCGGAAAATGGCTCAACCCGCTGGCGCTTTGAACTGCCGGTGGCGCTGGCAAAATTTGTAGCACCCAAGGGCAGCATTGCCATCAACGGTGTTTCGCTGACGGTGAACGAGGTTGATGGTGTGTGCTTCGGCGTCAACATCATTCCGCACACCGCACAGCATACCAACTTTGCAACGTTGGCCGTTGGTGACGACGTAAACATTGAAATTGACATGCTGGCCCGCTATGTCGCGCGGCTTAGGGAGTTTGCTTGACTATGGATGGTATGAAAACCTCAACGCTGCGCGACTATATTTCGTCAGCCACCGAAATTATCGAAGAGGCGCGCGCGGGCCGGATATTTATTCTGGTGGATGATGAAGACCGTGAGAATGAGGGGGACCTAGTCATCCCCGCGCAATTTGCCACACCCGATGCCATCAACTTCATGGCCAAGCACGCCCGCGGCTTGATTTGTCTGGCCATGACCAAAGGCCGCTGTGAGCGCCTTGGGCTGCCGCTGATGAGCCAGTCCAATGGGTCGCGCCATGAAACCGCCTTCACCGTTTCCATCGAAGCCCGCGAGGGTGTAACCACCGGCATCTCCGCGGCTGACCGCGCCCGCACGGTTGCGGTGGCGATCAACCCGGAGTTGGGTCGCGATGATATCGTCACACCCGGCCACGTATTTCCACTAATGGCACGTGAGGGCGGCACATTGGTGCGGGCTGGTCATACGGAAGCTGCGGTCGATATCGCACGCCTCGCGGGTTTAATTCCTGCCGGTGTAATCTGCGAGATTATGAATGACGATGGCACCATGGCCCGCCTGCCGGACCTTATCGCCTTTGCGCAGCGCCATAATTTAAAGCTTGGCACCATTGCTGATCTCATTGCACATCGTGGCCGCACCGAAAAATTGGTAAAGCGCAAGGAAACCGGTATCGTCTCCGATGGTCACGGCGGCACCTGGCGGATGATTGCGTTTGAGGATTCGATCGAAAAAATTGAACATCTGGCCTTGGTGAAGGGTGACATCTCATTATCGGCACCGGTGCTAGTGCGGATGCACGCGATTGATTCTATCGGCGACATTCTCGGTGGTACGCACTTGGCTACATTACAAGGCGCGATGGCACAAATCCGCGCGGCGGAACGCGGCGTGGTGGTGCTGATCCGCGAGTCCAAGCTAGACGCCGTATCATCGCGCATCCGCCAGTTGAGCAATGGCGTGCGTTTAACTCCGGCTTTGCGGGACTATGGGGTAGGCGCGCAAATTCTTACCGACATTGGCGTCAAGGACATGATTTTGCTCTCAAACCACAAGCGCACCATTATCGGTCTTGAAGGCTACGGGCTGAACATTGTGGAACAGCGCGACATTGTGGTGCCGGATGTAAAAACCCCATGAGCACGGCCGACGCGCCACTGCCTGCCGCACCATATTTGCCAGGTGACGCGCCGCATATCCTCATCATCAAGGCGCCGTACTACACCGGTGTGGTGAATGGCATGGAGCAGGCTGCGCATGAAATTCTACAAGCCGTGTCAGGGATCATTGAAACCGTAGAGGTTGCGGGCGCGTTTGAACTGCCGCAGGCGCTGCGCATCGCGCTGCGTGGCCGTAAAAAATTCGATGGCTTTATCGCACTTGGTTGCGTGGTGCGGGGTGAAAC
>NCFD01000069.1 GCA_002281005.1 Acidocella sp. 35-58-6
CAACTGGTTGACTGCCGCATCAGGGTTACGTTTGCCGATGGCCATGCCGCAAAACAGCATGAGATTTTCCGGCACGTTAAGCTCGGCATAAACGGTGGCGGCAAACATTGCCCAGAATTCCTGCGCGCAACTATCGTAACCAGCTTCGCGCAGCAGCAGCATCACTGATTGCAGGAACATCCCCAGGTCAGACCACTGCGCTGCCCCCATGCCGCGATCAACAAAGCAGAACATCCCAACCGGAGCGCCGAAAAAGCGAAAATTATTGGCAAACCAGGCACGGCGGGCGGCTTTGTCCTCACGCGGAATGCCGAGCAACCGATACATGTCCTCACCCACCTTAAAACGGCGGCCATAATAGGGCTCCTCGAGGGGGCTGGGGTAAACATTATACTCGGAACTCTCGCCCTTGGGGGCCTCGAGGGCGCGGGCGGACGTGCGGGCAATCAGAGCCTTTAGCGGCTCGCCCGTCAGCACGGTGACAAACCAGGGCTGTAAGTTACCGCCAGAGGGTGCGCGGGCAGCTTTCGCCAATATGTCGCGGAGGAGCGTTTCTGGAACCGGCTCCGGCAAAAAGTCACGCACGGAGATACGACTGGCGAGGGCTTCGGTGACTGTCACGCCAAATTCCTTTGTTACGGCTAAATGGTCTCTAAATGGTCTTTTGCTTCACCAGACTAAGCGCTTTCGCAAATGCCTCGTCGGCATTCATGGTGCTGGTATCGAGCAGGGTGGCATCGCTGGCCTGAATCAGCGGCGCGGCGGCGCGGGTACGGTCGGCATCGTCACGGGCCGCGAGGTCGGCGCGGACAGCTTCGATTGAAACGTGCTCGCCACGGCCTAAAATTTCAGCATAGCGGCGCTGCGTGCGGGCCTCCAGGCTGGCGGTGACAAACAGCTTCACATCGGCGTTGGGGAATATGATGGTGCCAATATCGCGCCCATCCAGCACCGCGCCTTTTTGGGTGCCGTAATGGCGCTGAAAATCCAGCAGCGCCGCCCGTACGGCGGGAATTGAGGCAACCTGGCTGGCGGCCTTATCAGCTTCCGGCCCACGCAAATCACTGCGTTGAAAATCGGCCTCAGTAAGTGCCCGTGCCGCCGCTGTGGCGGCTGCTACATTCGCAGGGTCATTGCCCGCATCAAGCACCCGCCGCCCGACAGCGCGGTACAGCAGGCCGGTATCGAGATAGGGCAGCCCAAGCGCCGCCGCGATGCGCCGTGCCAACGTGCCCTTGCCAGCCGCAGCCGGGCCGTCAATCGCGATAATCATGGTGCGGTGATGCTCGCGCCTAAACCACGCATCAGCGCCACGAAGCCGGGGAAACTAGTGTCAATGAAGCTGGCATCGTCGATCTGCATAGGGCTCCGGGAGGCCTGGCCGAATACCAGGGCGCTCATGGCAAGCCTGTGGTCCATATGGGTCTCTACCAGGCCACCGCCGGCGGGCATGCCGCCATGCACGATGAGATCATCACCCTCGATCTCAACCAGCACCCCGCCAGCCCGCAGCATGGCGGCGGTGGCGGCCAGACGGTCGCTCTCCTTGACCCTCAACTCCGCAAGGCCGCGTAGGCGCGAGGTGCCCTTTGCAAAGGCGCAGGCAATGGCCAGGATCGGGTATTCATCAATCATGCTAGGTGCCCGCTCCGGCGGCACATCCACGGCATTCAGGGACGTATAGTCCACCACCACGTCGCCGATGCTCTCACCGCCTTGCAGGCGCGGGTTACGGATGGTCAGTTCCGCCCCCATTTCGCGCAGGCATTCAAACAGCCCGGTGCGCAGCGGGTTCAGCCCCACGGCGTTGATGGTCAACCGTGAGCCAGGCACCAGCAGGCCGGCGACAATCGGGAACGCGGCTGAAGAGGGGTCACCGGGCACGGTGACATCCGCCCCGCGCAATTCCGGCTGGCCGGTCAGGCGGATTACCCGCCCCCTGCCCTGATGCGCGACATGCACGGTGGCACCGAAATGCCGGAGCATGTTCTCGGAATGGTCACGAGTCGGCTCTGGCTCCGTAACCTCGGTGATCCCCCGGGCATTCAGCCCGGCCAACAGCACCGCCGACTTCACCTGTGCGGAGGCCACCGGCAGCGTGTAGGTGAGCGGCAGAGCGTCCCTGGCACCCTGGATGGACAGCGGGAGCCGGTCCCCCGGACGGGCCGCAAACACCGCCCCACAGGCCTTCAGCGGCTCGATCACCCGCTTCATCGGGCGTTTGCGCAACGACGCATCGCCGGTCATGATCGAAAAAAAATCGTGGCTGGCCAGAATACCCGCCAAAAGCCGCGCCGCTGTGCCGGAATTGCCCATGTCCAGCACGTCCTCAGGCGCGGTCAGCCCGCCGATGCCGCGCCCGGCAACCAGCCAATCGGCACCATCACGGCTAATCTCAGCCCCTAAGGCCCGCATCGCCACGGCGGTGCGCAGCACATCCTCGCCCTCCAGCAAGCCGGAAATGCGGGTCTGACCCACCGCCAGAGCGCCGAACATCAAGGCGCGGTGGCTGATTGATTTATCGCCGGGGACAGAAATATCGCCCGTGAGCGGGGCATTGGGGCGGGCGGCTTCGAGGCGCCTGATGTGATGTGACTCCATGGCGACGGCGCTTAGCATGACAATGCGCGTTTGACAGCAGCTTCGGAGCATGGCATCGCGCCGCCCCTACTGTTCAGCGTTATTTAAAGAGGTTGCCATGGCCAAACCCGAACTCGGCGAGAAACACACCTGCGTCTCCTGCGGCGCACGCTTTTTCGACCTGGGCAAAACGCCCGCGATCTGCCCCAAATGCGCGACCGAGCAACCCGCCGAGCAACCCCGCCTGAAGCGCCAGGCGCCGTTGCCCGATGAAGCCAAAAAAATCGTCAAGCCTGTCCCGACCGACCCGGATGATGTGGATGTTGAGGTGGCTGATGACGATGCTGACGAGGATATCCTCGAAGATGCTGATGATATGGAAGATGATGACGCCGTCATCGACGCGGATATCGATGTGCAGCCGGAAGGCGACGACGTCGAGCGGTAATCTTCACTGACGCCCGGGGCTTTTGGTCTCGGGCGTTATTCGGCGGCGCGGTCGGCGGCTTGATGCCAATGAGTTAGCCATGGCTTGAGGGCGCTGGCGGGTAACGGGCGGGCGAAGTGAAAACCCTGGCCATGCGTGGCGCCCAACCGTTGCAGAGCCAGCACCGTCTCACGAGTTTCGATACCCTCGGCAATCACTGCCCGGTGGGTTTTACGCGCATTGGCCGCGACCATTGCAATAAAATCACACGCAGGCTGAGAGATGGCGGGATCACTGCTTTGCGCGTTGATCACCACACTGCGGTCGAGCTTCACGCACCGGAAGGGCAAATCGAGCAGGTTCATGAGATTCGGCGTTTCGGGCGTGATATCATCAAGTGCCAGCCGGTAGCCTGATTTACACATCCTCGACATCACGGCCGCCAGCTCCGGCAGGTCGGTAACCGGTTGAGTCTCGGTAAGTTCAAAACTCAACATGTTGGCCGGAATGCCCGCACCTTGGCGAATATTATCCAGTAAAATCGGCATTTGCGGATGCAGCAAGGCATCGAGCGGCAAATTGAAGGCGAATCTTGTATCAAGACGATCAAATGCGCCATCGCTGCGTTCACGCAGCGCCAACTGCATGATGAAACCACTGAGCCACATTGAGTGCTCGCTGCTGACCATTGCGGTCACGATGGCTTCAGGCCCAATGAGTGTGCCGCCCTTGGTGGCAATGCGGGCCAGCACCTCGACCGAGGTAGGACGCATATCGCGGAACCGCACCACCGGTTGGTAGCGCACGCGGATGGTCTCCACCTGCGAAAATACCTCGGGCCGCTGCGGGATATGGGCTTTGGACATGTGGCGCTCAGCTTGCTGCAGGGCGTCGGCAAAACTATTTTGATCAACCGGCCATTCAAGCCGCGCCGCGCCATCCAGCCTGGCGTCCGCCGCCATGGGGTCGCCCAGCATCAACAGGCTCACCGAGCGTTCGGTGTCACCCAACGTGAGGTCCAGCAACGTATCAAACCAGACCCCGCACGCTGATTGATCAAGCGCCAGCGCATGATAAGCGGCGGGATTGGTAGCCAATGTGATCACCGCATCAGAGGCGGTTTGGGCATCAATAAAACCCGGTAAACCATCGGGTTGAATGGCGGCCTGTAATGCCGCCTGCCATTTCGGGTCCGCGACGGTTAGAATCCGCCGGGGCATCAGAGCGTTGTATAAACACGTTTCATGCGTGTCTCATATCACTTAAAAACGTTAATGAAAACGAATGATTCTATTCTGCGTATATATATTGCGACAAATACACATAAATTATTTGTAACATTACAACTTTACCGGCTTCGTGTCTGCCGCGGCCTTCGGTGGTGCGCTGCTGCGGCGCAGGCGATGCTCGCCCAAAAATAACAAAATCGGTGCCGCGATAAAAATCGAGGACGATGTGCCAACGACAATGCCGAACAGCATGATCCAAGCAAATCCCGAGAGCGCAGAGCCCCCGAACAATGCCAGCGGCAGGGCCGCCAAAAACACCGTACCGGATGTGCCCAGCGTCCGGTTCAAGGTTTCGTTAATGGAAAGATCAATCAACTCACGCAGGGGCATGGTTTTGAACTTACGCAAATTCTCGCGCATCCGGTCATACACCACCACCTTATCGTTGGTGGAGTAACCAATCACCGTTAAAATCGCGGCGATTGTCACGAGGTCAAACGGGATGCGGGTGATGACCATGAAGCCGATGGTTTTGGTGGTATCCAGTATCAGCGTGGCCACCGCGCCGACCGCGAACTGCCATTCAAACCTAAACCATATGTAGGCCAAAATCATCACGAAGCTGAGGCCCAGGGCTTCCAGCCCTTGGGTGAATAACTGGTCCGACACTGAAGCGCCGATGGCCTGTGTTGAGAGAATTTTGGCACCCGGTGCGGCGCTGGCGAGCGCGCTTTCAACCTCAGTGATGGCCGTTTGCGTCTGGCCGGCGGTCTGGCGGGATTCCAGGCTGATCAGCACGCCATGGTCAGCGGCGGCGCCGGTGCCAAAGCTCTGCAGGGCGGCGTCGGTCAGGCCGGCTTTGGCGAGCGCCCCGCGCAAAACGGCGAAATCAGCCTTTTGCGGGGTGTTGACCTGGATCACCACGCCGCCCTTGAAGTCCAGCCCAAGGTTCAAGCCGGGGTAAAAAAACAATCCCAGTGATGCGGAGGACAGTATCGCCGAGACGATCAAACCGGCGAAGCGCCCCTTCATGAACTTGATGCGGGTGCCGTCCGGAACGAAGCGGAACATAGGTTTCATAAACATCGTGAGGGGACCTTAAACGGGTAAGGCGGCGGGGCGCCGCGAAATGTACCAGCGCGAGGTGATCAGGCGCACCAGCACCGTGGCCGTGAACAAGGTGGTGATGATGCCAACGCAAATGGTGACGGCAAAGCCACGCACTGGCGGCGAGCCGAAAATAAACAGCGTGACGTGCGCCAGCAGGGTGGTGACATTACTATCGATGATGGTGCCGTAAGCGCGCGAATAACCCGCCTCCAGAGCCGCCAGCGGCTTGCGGCCGTTTTTGACCTCCTCACGTACCCGTTCGTTGATCAGCACGTTAGCATCCACCGCCATGCCGAGCGTGAGCAAAATACCCGCCATGCCGGGCAGCGTGAGCGTGGCACCCATGATCGAGAGCACTGCCAGCATGATGAACAGGTTCATCACCAGCGCGATGTTCGCAAACCAGCCGAACAAACCATAGAATGTGGCCATAAACACCAGCACCAGCACAAAACCCAAACCGAGTGACATGGCGCCAGCCTTGATGGCATCAGCCCCTAGTTCCGGCCCGACGCTTTGCTCCTCGACAATGCTGAGCGGTGCGGGCAGCGCCCCGGCCCGCAGCAGCAGCGCGAAATCAGTGGCTTGCTGGGCGGAATAATTGCCGGTGATCTGACCCGAGCCGCCGGTGATCGGCTCGCGGATGACCGGGGCCGAGATAATTTTGCCATCCAGGATGATGGCAAACGGCTTGCCCACATTATCGGTGGTGACATCGGCGAATTCACGCGCCCCCACCGAGTTCAGGGTGAAATTCACCACCCAGTTGCCGCTTTGGGGGTCGGTACTGGCCTGGGCGTTTTGCAAATCAGCGCCGTCAACCGCCACCGAAGCATTCACCACCATGGTCTGGTTGGGGTCGTTCTGCATCGGCAGCACCTCATCGCCCACCGGCGGCGGGCCACCGGGCTGGGCGGTGGTGTCCACCAGTTGGAAGGTCATGTGAGCGGTGGTGCCGATCAGGGCGCGGATGCGCTCAGGGTCTGAGACACCGGGAAGCTGCACCACGATCTGGTCGGACCCCTGGCGGGCAATTTGCGGGTTGAGCACGCCTGAGCCGTCGATCCGGCGCTGGATGATGGTGATGGATTGGTCCACCGCCTGGGATTCGCGCGCCACCTGCGCCTGATGCGGCACCTGCAGGGTGACACTGCCATCATTACCGACATTCACCAGTAAGTTGGCACCGCCAGTGGATTGATTAAAGGTGATGAGCTTGCCAAGGGCGGCCTGGGCAGCGGCGGCGTCCTCATTATGCAGCAGGTGCAACGTGACTTGGTTATTAGTGGCATCACCATGCAGGCCGGTATAACCAAGATTGGCCTTGCGCATCGCCTGGCGCGCACTGTCCACTAGGTTGGCTAGATCCTGCTTCTCTACGGCGCCAAGGTCGA
>NCFD01000433.1 GCA_002281005.1 Acidocella sp. 35-58-6
CGAACACATCCCGCTCATACGCCACGCTCACAAAATACAGCCCCTCCGCTGGTGCCGTTGGCCCCGCCACGGCGCGGTCCCGCGCTGCCAGTACCTCGGCCACACGCTGTTCAGGCCAAGTGCCTTCCCCCACCATTTTCAACGACCCCACCATGTTGCGCACCTGGTGGTGCAGAAAACTCCGGGCGCGGGCCTTCACCACAATCTGCGTGCCGGTGCGCGTCACGGTCAGCTCATCGAGGGTTTTGATCGGGGATTTGGCCTGGCAGGCGGAAGCTCGGAAGGACGAGAAATCATGGTGGCCAACCAGCGTGTCAGCGGCCCGCTGCATCGCCGCGGCGTCTAACGGCTGGCGCACATGCCAAACCCGGTTGGCCTCGATGGTGGGCCATACTTCGCGGTTGGAAATAATGTAGCGGTAGGTGCGCTCAATGGCGGAGAACCGCGCACTCCAATTCTCAGGTGCCGGCACCGCCCGCAGCACCGCCACCGGGTGCGGTTTCATATGGTAGTTCAGTGCCTCGCGGATGCGCTTTGCAGGCAAGTCCGGCAGTTCCATCTGCACCACCTGGCCTAGCGCATGCACCCCGGCATCGGTGCGGCCGGAGGCCACCGCCGCTGGCACCACGCCGCCGCACAGCATAGCGCCGGCTTCCTCCATCACCTGTTGAATCGCCAGCCCATGCTTCTGGCGCTGCCAGCCCATGAAGGGCGTGCCGTCATATTCAACTTCCAGCGCCCACAGCAATTCAGGAGAACCTGGAGCCCGCAGCCACTGGAAAGCCGCGCAGGAATTCCACCGTGGACATGGCGGTTTTACCCGCCCGTTGCAGGCGGATGGGGCGAAGCGCGCCTTCACCGCAGGCAATCGTCAAGCGGTCATCCAGGATTTCCCCCGGCTCGCCCTCGCCCTCCACCAGTTCGGCGTTGAGAAACTTGATAACGGCGGTGCCCAGCAGCGCCAGGCTGCCGGGCCAGGGGTGGTGCGCCCGGATTTGCCGTTCAAGCAGCGGCGCCGGTTTGGTGAAATCGAGCCTGGCATCCTCGCGCGATAGTTTCGGCGCATAGGTGGAGGC
>NCFD01000434.1 GCA_002281005.1 Acidocella sp. 35-58-6
ATTCCACCCAACGGCCATTACCCTCAAACGCCAGCGTTGAGGTTGCCACGCGGTCCAAAAAGTCCCGGTCATGGCTAACCAGCAAAATAGTGCCCGGATAATCCCCAAGCATCTCCTGCAACAAATCCAGCGTCTCCAAATCCAAATCATTCGTCGGCTCATCGAGGATGAGCAAATTGGAAGGCTTCGCCAACGCCGCCGCCAGCAGCAACCGCCCGCGCTCACCGCCCGAGAGTGTGCCAACCGGCGTGCGGGCCTGCTCGGGCTTGAACAGAAAATCCTTCATGTAGCCAATCACATGGCGGCTCTGATCACCCACCTGTACCATATCGGTTTTACTACCGGTCAACGTGTTCGCCAGCGAGACAACCGGGTCGAGCGTCGCGCGCCCTTGATCCAGGGTGATCACATTCAAATTGGTGCCAAGCTTGATCAGCCCCTCATCAGGCGTCTCAATTCCTAAAAACAACTTCAACAGCGTCGATTTGCCTGCACCATTCGGCCCCACAATCCCCAGCCGGTCGCCACGCAACACCCGCGTGGTGAGGTTTTTCACAATCGGGCGGCCATCATATGATTTCGAGACATGCTCGGTCACAACAACCAATTTGCCCGACATCACGGCATCCGCCGCGCCCATTTTGGCAGCGGACTCCTGCTTGTTATGCTCGCGCTTGGCACGGCGAAGTGCTGCCAGATCCGCCACGCGCTTCACGTTGCGCTTCCGCCGGGCGGTCACACCGTAGCGCAGCCAGTCTTCCTCACGGGCAATTTTGCGGCCCAGTTTGTGAAATTCAGTTTCTTCCTGCTCTAAAACCTCATCGCGCCAGGCTTCAAAATGCGCAAAACCTTGGTCCAGCCGGCGCGTCTGCCCGCGGTCCAGCCACACAATGCTGCGCGAGAGTTTCTCGAGCAACCGCCTATCATGGCTGATCAACACAATCCCGGCCGAGAGCGACTTCAACTCAGATTCCAACCACTCGATCGCTGGTAGATCCAAATGGTTGGTCGGCTCATCAAGCAACAATAAATCTGGCTCTGGTGCCAGGGTGCGTGCCAAAGCCGCCCGCCGTG
>NCFD01000435.1 GCA_002281005.1 Acidocella sp. 35-58-6
GACCTGACCGTTGTCCGGGCGTTTTTTGCGGCCTGGGTGTTTGCCTATCACGTTGATTTGCATGCGCAGTTTTCAGGGTACCTCGGGCCTTTCGCCGGTTTTATCCGGCATGGGTATCTGGGGGTGGATGGGTTTTTCATGCTCTCGGGGTTGATTCTGGCGGCGGTGCATCCGGCGAAGGAACTGAAAGGCGCTAATATTGCCCGCTTCTGGGGCAAGCGGTTGGCGCGGATTTATCCGGTGCACCTGGCGGTGATGCTGATTTTGCTGGTGATTGTGGCAACCGGTCTGGCGCTGGGCTTTACCCCGCGTGATGCTGAGCGGTTCACCGCTGGCTCGTTCATCGCCAATTTATTGCTGGTGCAAGGCTGGGGCGTGGGTGAGCATTTGGCTTGGAATTATCCGTCATGGTCGGTTAGCACCGAATGGGCAGGATATTTGATGTTTCCGCTGCTTTGGATGTTTCTGGGCACTTGGCGGGAGATTATTCCGGGGCAGATCATGGTGATATGTTTCGCGGTGCTGGGGATGATCGCTTACGAGGCTGGAGAAACACTGAACCTTACCTACGCGAACGCGCTGTGGCGGTTTTTCCCGGAATTTATCATCGGCATGGCCACCCTGAGGCTGGTGCCGCTGAATGCGGATTTCATGCCGAATAAGTGGCTGGCCTCTATCAGCCTCGTCGCTATTATATTGCTCACCTCGGTCTCCAGCTTCGACATTTTAACGGTGTTTGCCCTCTGGGTCTTGTTATCCGCGTTGGCGATGCAGGCCGATGCCGAGCGCCCGCCGGTGATCCGTAACCCGAGGATTCTGCGGTTTCTCGGGCAGATATCCTATTCGTTCTACATGAGCTTCGGCACCATTGAGCTGTTGCTGGCGCAATTGTTTCGCCAGGAGGGCTGGGACCCGGCGGTAAATAAGCTGGCTTACAGCACCGCCATGACCATTCTCACGCTGGCGCTGGCGATTGCCTTGCACAGGCTGGTGGAAACCCCCGCTCGGCGCTTGGCGGACCGCTGGCTGGCCGCGCCAGAGCCTCTAGCCGTTGCGGGTCAGCCCCTGTAAGC
>NCFD01000070.1 GCA_002281005.1 Acidocella sp. 35-58-6
CATTTGTTCAACATCTGCCACCGAGCGGAACGTCATAACGCCCGGACGGGTAGCACCTGGAAGCGGCAGAACAAACGGGTTGGACCCCGTTGCCAGCAGCAATATATCATACGGGCGCACGCTCCCGTGTTCGCCCGTTACCGTATGCGCGTGGCGGTTAACATCCTGCACCGCTTCACCGGTGATGAGCGTGATATTGTTGGTCTGGTACCATTCAAGGCTATTCAGAACGATCTGCTCGAATGATTTATCGCCCGCCAGCAGCGGTGAAAGCATAATGCGATCATAATTGGGCTGGGGCTCTGCACCAAATACAGTGATATCATACATACCAGGCGCACGCTGTAGAATTTCTTCTACGGTCCGTATGCCTGCCATACCGTTACCAACAACGACCAGTTTTTTGCGCACGTTGCTCATCATATTCATCGATACAGTTCCTTAGGAAATGGGCAGAGATATGGGCAGGGGGAACAAGCTCCCCTGCCTCGGTGCACTTTAGATGCGTACCTGATCCATATCGGTGACACCCTTGGAGAAGCTGGCGCGCCAGCTTTTTTTCACAATGTTAATGCCGATGAAGGCGACCAAGGATAATCCAGCAAAAATCAGAAATCCGGCTTGATACGAACCGGTCCATTGCTTCGAATAGCCAAGGGATGAGGCAAGGTAGAAACCACCGATACCGCCAGCAAACCCTACCAGCCCGGTCATGACCCCAATTTCGCGGCCAAAGCGTACGGGTACGAGCTGGAACACCGCGCCATTGCCGGTACCGAGTGCAAGCATGGCAATCACGAAGGCACTCAACGCCATTGTCAGGGTAGGCAGGCCAACGCTGACCAGAATGAGCATTGCGGCGGCCACGATATATAATATCGAGAGTGCGCGGATGCCGCCAAATTTATCTGCGAGCAAACCGCCAATCGGGCGGAACATCGATCCGGCAAACACACAGGCTGCCACAGCATATCCCGCTTGCACGGGCGCAAGACCATATTGTGCGTGGAAATAAATGCTTAACGAGGATGCGAGCCCGACAAAGCCGCCAAACGTGACGGCATAAAACAGCATGAACCACCAGGTATCAGCAATCGCCAATACCTTTAGGTAACCAGCTAATGATTGCTTTGCCGGTTGCACCGGGGCCTCCTTAGCAAACACGATGAAGACCGCCAGAATCACGCACATCAATATGGCTGTGAGGCCAAAAACATCGACCCAGCCAAAATATAAACCAAGTGCCGGTGCAAACAACGCCGCGACCACGGTGCCGGAGTTGCCGGCACCGGCAAGCCCAAGTGCCTTGCCCTGATGGTGGGGGGGATACCAGCGTGACGCCATTGGCAACGCAACGGCAAAGGATGCGCCTGCCATGCCGAGCACAACGCCAAGCAACAACACCGCACCAAAGCTCGGCACGCCAAAGTACCAAGCTGCGGTCAGCCCCAGAATTACAAAAATTTGGGCGCCAACACCGGTACGCTTGGCACCAAAATGGTCAACCAACACCCCATTTAAAATGCGCAAAAAAGCGCCGGCCAGTACCGGTACAGCAACCATTAACCCTTTATGTGCAGGGTCAAGATTAAGAGCTTTGTAGATTTGAATGCCAAGCGGCCCCAACAACACCCAGCACATGAAACTGGCATCAAAATACAGGAACGCTGCAAACAGGGTCGGCAAATGGCCGGACTTTAAAAAACTTTTTTCACCCGAGAGGGACATGCCATAAACTCCACGGTGAGCTGGTTGGCTTCACCATCTACGAACCGTCCCTTGGCTCGCGCAGAATAAAATTGGGGGCTACCCCATTTGGCAAATACAGTCGCCATTGACTGCCCTGCAAACAGCATCCGCTGTTCACGTGCAGCGCAGCAACAACCGTGCCAACCAAAATAAAGGCCAAATAAAAGAGCAATTTATGTCAGCGCATCACAAAACGCCTAAAAATTATTCTATGGCGCTAATATGTGATCGTTTATTGATTAATTATATACCGTTGTCCAACATCGCAAAACATCTCATCACGATGCGCCGGTTCGGTACCACCTGCCGCGATAAACAGATCTGGACGATATATATTAACAGCATGGTCAAAAGCGCCAACTGCCACGTGGTGCCACCGGCCCATTTGCGCTGCAAACCATTTGGCGTGATCGATGTTTGGATATTGTGCGTTAAAAACCGGGCCACCTTTGTCAGGATTGAGGGCTGCCTCAATCAATTCAGCCGGCAGGTCGAGATATTCAGTTTGCGATAATAATGCCGCCAGCGCCGCACGTTTATCGGCAGCCGCGCAAAGTGCACCAGCTTTACGTAAGGTTTTTAAAATCGCCACAACACCCGCCGGGTCCCGCTCTACCAAATCAGCACGTAAAGTCAGACATTTTTCCGGATGATCGCGCCAAATCTCTCGCGATTCCACGGCGATGAACCCAAGCCGCGCATGGCTTGCCACTTGGCCCCAGGGTGCTCCCGCGCAAAATCCATCGATCGCATTGGCAGCCAGGCTACTCACCATCTCCGCCGGTGGCAGAACCGTAATTTCAACTTGCTCAGAAGGCCGCAAGCCGGAAGCGGCAAGCCAATAACGCAACAACAAGTCGTGGGTGGAAAATCCATGTACCACTGCCAACCGTAGTTTACGCCGGGCCACGATGCTCGCGATGCCGCGATCAGAAAATTCAGTTTGCAAATCAGAGGCCAGTGTAACCGCATTGCCATTGGCGCTCAGGCTCATCGGTACCACTAGGTCGGTCTTACGTCCCCGTAAACCGGCTGCACATGCCATCGCCAGGGGCGGCAGCATCACCGCGCCATCAAGCAGCCCGTAGCTTAGTTTATCGGCAATATTTGCCCACGATGGTTCAACTGAAAGTGAAACGCGCACGCCGTTCGAGGCAAACATTTCCTCATTATCGGCCAAAATCACCGGCGCCGCATCGCACAACCGCAGCAGCCCCAGCCGGATCGTTCCCATCAATTTTCCCCTATTTTGCGGTCATGCAGCAGCATCGCCGCCACCTCTGCTAATTTTTTTTGCTGGTCCATAGCCCGGCGTTGCAAAAACCGATGTGCAACCGGCTCGCTCATTTTATCATGCGACATCAGGAGCCGTTTGGCAGCCTCGATGGTCTGGCGTGCTTCAATCTGCTCCTGTACCTCGGTTAGTTTATTCTGTAAGCCGCGCATACGCTCAAAAACCGCCATGGCCGTGCGTAAAATCGGCTTGATCGCCGGTAACGCGACTCCCCCGACGTGATAGGAACTCACCCCGGCAGCGATCGCGGCTTCCATGAAGGCGGGGTCGTCATCATCAACAAACATCAACACTGGAACCATCTGCTGGGCGTTTTGGGCGAGAACCGAATCCAGGCCGTCTCGGTCTGGCCTCGCCATATCAACAATCACAACATCCGGGCTGCTACGCTGCACAGCGTCGAGCAAATTCTCGCCAGCGCTGACCAGCATGACCAAAAAACTATCATCTTGCGACCGCAATTGCGCACAAAGCTCCTCGGCATGTCTGCCATCGCGGTCAGCGACCAGTATTTTCATGCACTTACAGTTCTCATAAGGCTGAAGGACCAATTAACGGGCCAGAGTTTCATTGATAATTCCAACAGGCTTACATGAACAAGACCTCTCAATTTTGTCAGTTTGGCTTTTGAATTTGCGAGTACCTCGACGCGGGCCATATGGGGTGAGATGAGTGTTCATACCTTAACGATGCCGCTGGCGCGCGGGGCAGCCGTTTTCCTTGATATCGACGGTACTTTAATCGACCTCGCCGCAACGCCCGATGCCGTGGTTATTCCCGCCCATTTGCCCCATTTACTGCGGCGGCTCGCCGCCCGCCACGGTGGCGCACTGGCACTGATTTCGGGACGGAGCCTCGCTGATATCGACGCCATGTTCGGCGCCGGCGGTATGGCTATCGCGGCCGAACATGGCGCTATCCTGCGCAACGCCGAGGGGCAGGTCATCATGAGCGTCACGGCCGATGATGCTCTCTCCTCCCTGTGCGGGCCACTGAGGGCCGCAGTAGCCGCACATCATGGCACCTTGCTGGAGGAAAAACGCTTCGGGCTCGTGGTCCATTGGCGCGGCGCACCGCAATATGGCGCAAGCCTCACCACTTTTGCCATGCAACTCGCCGCACCACACCCCAGCCTGTTTTTGCAACCGGCCCATGAGGCTGTTGAAATTCGTGTCCGCGGCCCTGACAAGGCCAGCGCCATGGAACACTTCCTAAGGTCTCCGCCATTCATGGGGCGGCCTCCGGTGTTCGTCGGGGATGACCTGACGGATGAGCCCGCCATCGCCCGCGCTACGGCGCTGGGCGGGCGTGGGCTGCATGTTATCCGTGACTTCCCCGGTGGCCCGGCGGCCGTTGTGGCGTGGCTCGAGGCCGCCCTGGCCGGCAAGGAGGTGGCAGATGCTTGATCTCAACCTCGCAGTGATCGGCAATGGCAGCATTGCCTCACTGATCGACCGTAACGGTAACCATGTGTGGTGCTGCTGGCCGCGCCTGGATGGCGACCCGATCTTTCATGGCCTGCTGAGCACCAACCCATCAGCCGGCCGCTTCGGTATTACAATTGTCAACCAAACAACTGCCACGCAGCGTTATCTTCCCAACACCGCCATCGTGGAGACAATTCTGCATGATGAGGCGGGCAACGCCCTGCGAATTATCGATTTCTGTCCTCGTTTCCGGCAATATGGTCGCATCTTCCACCCACCGATGCTCATCCGCCGGGTCGAACCGCTGATTGGCATGCCGCGCGTCAAAATCGCACTGCATCCGGGCTTTGACTATGGTGCTCAGCATCCGCCGGCGGCGGTGGGCAGCAATCATTTGCGGTATACCGGGCCGCAATTTGCGTTGCGCATCACCACGGACCTGCCGCTTGTCCATATCGTACACGAGCATAGCTTTACCCTGACACGCCCAGGCACAATGGTACTCAGCGCCGACGAACCGCTTGAGCAAGCGCCCGATACATTATTCAATCATTTTTACAGTGAAACGTCGGCATATTGGCAAAGCTGGGTTACCGAGTTGAATATTCCGTTCGACTGGCAGGAAGCGGTGATCCGCAGTGCCATCACGCTGAAGCTATGCTCCTATGATGACACTGGCGGTATTGTCGCTGCTCTCACCACCTCGATCCCCGAGGCGCCAGGGTCGGGGCGGACCTGGGACTATCGTTTCTGCTGGTTGCGTGACAGCTTTTTTACGATCGGCGCCCTCAACCGCCTCTCGGCCACCCGTACTATGGTCACGTATCTCGGCTTCGTGCTCGACATTGTGAACGGCCAGCAAGCCACCGAATTGCCACCGCTATTCCCTGTGGCACCCGGCATGACTATGGAGGAGCGGATTGCGCCAGACCTGCCCGGCTTTGGCGGTGACGGCCCGGTGCGAATTGGTAATGCCGCCGTAACGCAACGACAGAACGACGCCTACGGTGCCATTATCCTCAGCCTGGCACAGCTTTTTGTGGACCAGCGATTAACAATGCGTGGCGATGCCGCGTTATACGAACGTCTCTGCCCACTGGGTGAAACCGCCGCGCGAGTGGCACTGGAACCTGATGCCGGGATTTGGGAATTCCGTGGCCGCGCCCGCGTACATAGCTTTTCTGCGGCCATGTGCTGGGCTGCACTCTCGCGGCTCGCTTTAATTGCCAACGCCGTTGGGCGCGAGGATGAAGCTGCCACGTGGTCTGCCCGGGCTGCCAAACTGCGCGCGGAGATTATGGCACGCATTGTCACGAAAGATGGATGGCTGTCCGCCGTGTTGGACCACGAGGTGCGCGACGCCTCAGTGCTCATTTTACCAGAAATAGGCTTCATCGCCGCCGACTCACCAGAGTTTCTGGCAACCCTCGACATGGTTGAGGCACGGCTGATGCATGGCGGCTTTGTGATGCGTTACGAAGATGCCGATGATTTTGGTAAACCGGAAACCGCCTTCCTGTTGTGCAGTTTTTGGTATGTCAACGCGCTGGCCTTGGCAGGACGGCGCGATGCGGCGCTGAATTTATTTGAACGTGTTCTGGCGACGCGCAACCATGTCGGCCTGATGTCCGAGGATTTGGCGTTGCCCGAACCGGGCGAGGCCGCAAAGCTCTGGGGGAATTTTCCGCAGACCTATTCACAGGTTGGGTTAATTCTGTGCGCCATGCGGCTATCGCGTAGTTGGGAGGCGGGCCTATGGCGCGCCTCGTAATCGTCTCCAACCGCGTGCCAGACAAAGCCGAACTTGCCAGCCCGCGCGCTGGCGGGCTGGTGGTGGGCCTGGCCGACGCGCTGGTACCCGGCTCTCTGTGGTTTGGCTGGTCCGGCCGCCGCACCGATCAAACCACGACCACCGCGGACTGCTTTGACGCAGACGGCATCACCTATGCCAATATCGACCTCAGCGAAGCCGATTATCAGGCTTTCTATCTCGGTTTTTCTAATGGCACACTCTGGCCGCTGTTTCATATGATGCCAAGCCTCACGGTGTTCGACCGTGCCCAATATGCTATCTATCGCAAAGTCAACACAGCCTTCGCCGCCGCACTGCTGCCGCTCCTTAAGCCCGATGACTTGATCTGGATTCATGACTATCAGCTTCTCGGCGTTGCGGCCTCATTGCGCGACCTCGGCGTTACCAACCGAATCGGATTT
>NCFD01000071.1 GCA_002281005.1 Acidocella sp. 35-58-6
CACCGAGGTATGCGAATACCCGGCCGGATTAATAATAATCCCCGCGCAACGGGTGCGTGCCTCATGCACCCATGAGATCAGCTCACCCTCGGTGTTGGATTGGCGGAAATCAATCGCAAGGCCCAGCCCTTCGGCGGTCTCGGCGCACAGGGTTTCCAGGTCATCCAAGGTGCCGGTGCCGTAAGTCTCCGGCTCCCGCGTCCCCAGCAGGTTCAAATTCGGCCCATTCAGGATCATGATGATAGAGGTCATGCTGTTTCCGCTAGCACAAGCCCCCGTTCGGGGCCAAGCGCCCCCTAAGCGCTGCCACCCTTGCGAACCACCCCCGCCCCGCCGATAATACCGGCATGGACGTTCTAAGCAAAACCATCACCCTTACCGTCAACGGCGAAGCCTTGGGCCTGCCGGGCCCGCAAACTGTTGCCGGGCTGGTGGCTCACCTTGGTCTCGACGTGCGCAAAGTGGCCGTGGAACGCAACCGCGAGATCGTGCCGCGCTCCACCTACGCCGCCACCGCCCTGGCCGATGGCGATGTCCTCGAAATCGTTCACTTCATTGGCGGCGGCTAGCATGGACAGTCTCACCCCAACCTCCGACCCCTGGATGGTCGCCGGCCGCAGCTTCAATTCGCGCCTGATTGTAGGCACCGGCAAATATGTGGATTTACCCACCACCGCCGCCGCCATTGAGGCTTCCGGCGCTGAAATGGTCACCGTGGCGGTGCGCCGGGTGAATTTGTCCGACCCCAAAGCCCCGATGCTGCAGGATTATGTCTCTCCCAGCCGCTACACCTATTTGCCCAACACCGCCGGCTGCTTCACCGCTGATGACGCGGTGCGCACGCTCAGGCTGGCCCGCGAGGCCGGTGGCTGGAATTTGGTAAAGCTCGAAGTTCTCGGCCCGCCGCCCACACTTTACCCCGACATGGCCGCAACCATGGAAGCCGCCGCCGCCCTGATCAAAGACGGGTTTGAGGTGATGGTGTATTGCTCCGATGACCCGATCGCCGCCAAACGCCTGGAGGATATGGGCTGTGTCGCCATCATGCCGCTCGGCGCCCCCATTGGCTCGGGCTTGGGCGTGCAGAACCCGCTGATGATCCAGATGATCATTGAAAATGCCAAAGTGCCGGTTTTGGTCGATGCCGGGGTCGGCACCGCCTATGACGCCACCTTCGCTATGGAGCTGGGCTGCGATGCGGTGCTGGTGAATTCCGCCATCGCCATGGCGCAAAACCCCATCCTCATGGCCCGCGCCATGAAGGCCGGGGTTGAAGCCGGGCGTCTCGCCTTCCGCGCCGGGCGCATCCCTAAACGCGCCGCCGCCAACCCTTCTTCGCCAACCACCGGACTTATTCGCTGAAAAAACTGCTCCGCATGGCGCCTGAGCTCTGTGCCAATTTTCTGGCCCCCTGGGCTGTCTATCAGGGGCTGCATGAAACCTATGGCGATGTCGTTGCCCTGATCGCCTCCGCCCTGCCGCCGCTGCTCTGGAGCGTTTATGAACTGGCCAAAACCCGCCGCGTTGATGCGCTCTCCCTCCTCATCATCGCCAGCATCCTGTTCACCGTGGGAGCCACCTTCATGGGCGGCTCGGCCCGCCTGATCCAAATCCGCGAGGCCCTGGTCACCGGCCTAGTCGGCGTGATGTTCCTAGCCTCGATGGCCTTGAAGCGCCCGATGATTTTCTACCTCGCCCGCGCCACCATGGCCCGCAACACCGCGCAAGGTGCGGCGCAATTTGAAGCCCTGTGGGCGCGCGAGGGTGTGCCGCAACTTTTCCGTCTGCTCACCCTGGTATGGGGCACCGGGCTGGTGGTGCAAACCGCCATCATGTGCTGGCTGGCCATCATCTGGCCGATCAGCCGCTACCTGCTCGTGGCCCCCATTATCGGCTATGGCATTATCGGCGTGCTGATGGCCTGGAGCCTCTGGCACATGGCCAACCGCCGCGGCGGCGCGGTCATTCTGCGAGGCCGTTGAGTCCCAGCGCCGTTCGCAATATCTCATTCACCCGTGTCTGCCAGCCCGGCCCGCTGGCCCGTAATCTGGCCAAAACATCCGCATCCAGCCGCAACTGCACCGGCTCCTTTGGCGCCGCCAGCTTAGGCCGCCCCCGGCCCCGGCCAACAAACCGGTCACCCTCAAAAATCTCGGCCTGCACCAGCATCGCCTCGGTCAGCAGCGGTGCATCATCGGGGTCAACCCATTCCGAACCAAGCTTTTTCCTCACTTGCATGTGCATACCTCATCGAAATAATCCGGCGGCTTGCCCCGCGCGGTGTCCATACCATTACCACACACCGGTCCCGCAAATGCCCGGCAGTGATGTAGCGGTCTTCACCGTAATTCATCCGCCCATCTGCAATCGTGGCTGTCCGGCCGGCAAATACCAAAGCTGCCTCTGCAAAATCCAAGTCCCGTTCCCGCAGCGTTACGTCACGCTTGGCCGGGTCGAACTCGATACCAGTCATTTTTTGTATACACAATAAATAGGCGGCCTGTCAAATAACTGTATACACAAAAATTTCCGCTTCATGCCCGAATAAACAACCCCACGGTCAGCGCCGCGCCGATCGCCGTTATTCCTACCCGCAGAACTTTTTCGTTAATCCGCCGCAGCAAATAAACCCCCAGCTGGCCGCCGATGATCGCCGCCACCCCCACCAGCAGCACGATCCACCAATCCACCTTGGTCTCAACCAAAAACAGCACCACGGCGGCGGCGTTACACACGCCCGCCAGCACGTTTTTGGTGGCCCCGGCATGGCGCACCAGCAACCCCGCCGCGGTCAGCGCAGCCAGCATCAAAATACCGATGCCACCGCCAAAATATCCGCCGTAAACCGCAATCAAAAACTGCGCGGCCCCGGCCATGCGCGGCGATAATGCCGGCTTGGCATCCTCCGGGCGGGGTTTTTTGAAAAAGCTGCCCCAGGCGAACACCGCCGTTGCAAACAGCACCAGGTACGGCACTAAATGCGTAAACACCGAAACCGGCGTTGCCAGCAGCAGTACCGCCCCCACCCCGCCGCCGACCAGCGAGATGATAATCAGCGCCCGCACCGAGAGGCCGGCCACCCCCATCACCATGCTGCGCCCCGCCAAGCCGGTGGTAATCTGGCCCGGAAACAGCGCGATCGACGAGGTGATATTGGCCGCCCTGGGGTCCAGCCCCGCATATAACAACGCCGGAAACGTTAAAAACGAGCCACCCCCCGCCAGCGCGTTCTGCGCACCTGCAAAAAACGCCACCACCACCAGCACAATGTCAGTGAGGGTCACCCCACCAGGCCTCGCAGCAAGTCCACCGAAGGCCGCGCCCCGATCTGGCTAATCGCCAAAGCCGCCGCCCTTGAGCCCAGCTTGCCTGCCTCATGCACCGAGCGCCCCTGCGCATAGGCGGTCATGAACCCCGCCGCATAGGCATCACCAGCACCGGTGGTGTCCACCACATTCACCGGCACCGCCTCGACCTCGATCACGTTGACATCCTGCACGATCACGCTGCCGGCCTCCGAGCGCGTCAGCACCGCCAGCTTCACATCCGCCGCCACCAGCGCCTGGGCCTCGGCAAACTCATTGCATTCATACAGGCTGCAAATCTCGGCCTCATTAGCAAACAGAATATCCACCCCTTGCTTGATCAACCGGCGGAACCCATCACGATGCCGGTCCACGCAAAACGGATCCGAAAGGGACAATGCGGTCAGCCGGTCCGCCGACTTCGCAATCCGCGCCGCCTCGGCAAATGCCGCCTGCGCCGCCGGCGGGTCAAACAAATAGCCTTCCAAGTAGGTAATGGCGGATTCCGCAATCACGGTCTCATCCAAATCCGCGAGCGAGAATTCGCCGCCCGCACCTAAATAAGTGTTCATGGTGCGCTGGCCATCGGGGGTCACAAAAATCAAACACCGCGCGGTTGGTGCGCCGTTAAGCAGCGGCTTGGTTGGATAATGCACACCAATTTCACTCAAACCAGCCGCAAACGCCGCACCCAGATCATCCGCCGCCACCTTGCCCAAAAACGCCACATGCGCCCCCAATGAGGCCGCCACCGCGCAGGAATTAGCCACCGATCCACCCGCCGCCGTCTGCCCGCCCGCCATCAGGCTGGTCAGCCGGGTCGCGGTATCGGCGTCGATCAGGGTCATGCCACCTTTGGGCATATCGTGGCGCGAGAGGAATGCATCATCGGTGCGCACCAACAGATCCACGATCGCATTGCCAATTCCGGTCATATCAAAACGCGCCACTGACATCTCATTTTCCCTTTCAATAATGTCTGGCGCCTAGCACCATGTCCGTATTTTCACCAAACTCAGCATTGTCGCACCGCGACACCGCGTGCTAGCCAAGTGGCCGAGTCATCGACTCGTCATCAATCTTGGAGGCAGTGTGTCAATTTTTCGTAAAGCAAATGACGCTAAACCCGAAGCCGTCGCGCTGCCCCAAGCTCCGGTGTCACCGCCGGACCAACCCGACTTCCTCGGTAATAATCCACCGCCGGAATTTCTGCGCCACTCGCTTGACGACCAACCCACCGCTGCCCCCCAGGAGACCAAAATGGCCCGTTCCCCATTCGCCCCGCCGATGCCCCCCAACGCGCCAATGCGGCCCGCCCACATCCCGGCTCCCCCCACCGCCGCCGCACCCGCCGCCTACACCGAACCAGCCGACCGCCGCACCCTGGTGGTAGGCCGCGGCATCAGCGTGCAAGGCACCGTGCAGGATGCTGAGCGCCTGGTGGTTGAAGGCACCATGGAAGCCACCATGATCAACGGCTTGATCGAACTGATCATCCCACATGGCGGCGTCTTCAAAGGCGAGGTTGAGGTTGATGAAGCCGAAGTTGCCGGTACGGTGGATGGCACGCTAACCGCCCGCAACACGCTCATTGTGCGCGCCACCGGCCGCGTGCTGGGCACCGCCCGCTGCCGCCGCCTGCAAGTGGAAGATGGTGGCCAGATCACCGGCCGCATCGAAATGCTCAACACCGCCGCGCCAGCCCCCGCCGCGCAGGACGTGTTCGTGCTGGGCGAAAGCGCCCACGGCAAGTAATCGCAAAGCCTGTCATACGCGCGCGGCCGAGTATCCTTATTCGTTCAGGGCTCAGTACCAACCTGAACATACTCACCTGCACGCGTGTGACGAGGATGCACGTGTGACAAGGACGCGCTTATGACAAGGACGCGCGTATAATGAGGGCGGCGGGTTCGCCGAAGCGGCGAAAATCTATTTCCGCCGCTTCACCTTCCGTACGCCGCGCTTGCCTTCGGTTGCCAAAATAATCGGCGCCGCCAGAGCCAAAGCGGCAATGTTCCAGGTAATGAAATCCAGATTATTAGCGCCCTCCATGACTGCGCTCACAATCGCCGCCAGGGCCAGCACGTTAGCTGTGAGAATATCCTCCCACGCCAAATTTTTTGGCTTATCCTTGGTCCAGAACCGGAACAAAGCGCCCAGCACGGGAACGATGAACACCGCCATCGGCGCCTCCCGGTAGCGCCCGTCAAACACCAGCATTATCTGGAAAATCATCGCGCTGACCAGGAATAAAAAGCTCAACGAGTCATAATTGAACAGCAGTCGGCCGCGCCGCAAGGCCGCCAAGGTCGCCCCCGCACTCACCCGGGGCGGCACCATTTTACCAGCCAGAACCATCTCCGCCCGGCGCATGATCATGACCGCAAACACGGCTTGCAAACTTAAATTCACAACCGCATCCACCACCTGCCATTTGTCATACAGCATTGGAAGCGTGCCGGCACAGGCGATGGCATAAGCATTGCCCAGCGCAAACGACGGCACCGCCAGCCGCGAGGAGCGGAACCCCACACTGGCAAACAGCAAACTCCCGCAAAGTGCCCCCAAAGCCGCGTACCAGGGCCAGCTTGGATGCTCAACCACCCCGCCATTCAGCGGAAACTTCGGCTCCCGCTGCGCATTCCAGATACCCCAATTGGCCCCGGCCACGCCCTCGTCCTCATACTTCCAATCCTGATCGAACGCCTCGATCAAATTATAATCCACGTGCTCCTGGTCAGCGAGCGTCACAAACTTCCGCAAATACACTGCCTCATTCACGCGCGAAGGTGCCGCATCCGCCCGCCATCGCCCGCGGCTCGGCCAGCCGGTTTCGCCAATTGAGATGGTTTTGCCCGGATACATATATTTGAACCCGTCGATGGTGGTTTTAAGCTGCGCGATGGCTTTATCCACGTTCAGCGGTGTATCTTCCCAGTACGGCAGCACATGGATCATCACCACATCCACATGCGGCGCCACCTGCGGAAACTGCCGCCAGAAATCGGTCACATCGGCATACGCCACCGGCTGCTTCACCTGCGATTTTACATAATCAATGTCCTTGATCAGGTCATCAACCGATAAATCACGCCGCAGCAGCACCTCATTACCCACAATCACCCTGGTTACGGTGTCCGGGTGGGCATTGGCCTCGGCAATCCCGGCGGCCATCTCCTTGGCGTTATGCTTAAGGTCAGTGCCCAGCCAAATCCCAATCCACACCTTCAGCCCGGCCTGCTTGGCCAGCGCCCCGATGTCGTAATTGCCTTCGCTCGAGGAATAGGTGCGAATGCCATCGGCCTGGGTTGCCACCAGGGCTAAATCCTTCGCCACCTGCGCCCC
>NCFD01000436.1 GCA_002281005.1 Acidocella sp. 35-58-6
GATCGCCGAGCAGGCCAAACAATTCCGCCCCGCAATCACAGTCATCTCTGAAGATGCTTTACTGGATGACCTGCGCGACGCTCTGGCCGGTACCGGTCTTGAATGCGCGGCAGGGCGCACTGCTGTCATTGAAGCAGCAGCGCGACCGGCGGATTGGACCATGTGTGCCATTACAGGGCTGGCGGGGTTGGAGCCAACTTTGGCGGCGGTCCGGCATGGCGGCACGATCGCGTTTGCCAACAAGGAGGCGCTAGTGTCGGCGGGCGATGTGATGCTTCGCGCAGTGGCGGCAGCCAAGGCAACCTTGTTACCGGTTGACTCTGAACATAATGCCATCATGCAGGCTATGGCTGATGGTAACGCCAAGGCCATTGATAAAATCATTCTCACGGCCTCAGGCGGACCGTTCCGCAGCCATTCCGTTGAGGAAATGCGTTCCGTAACCCCAGAAGCGGCACTGCGTCACCCCGTCTGGTCAATGGGCGCCAAAATCTCCATCGACAGTGCCACGATGATGAATAAGTGCCTGGAAGTTATTGAAGCTGCAAGATTATTCTCGTTGTCATCGAATGAAATTGAGGTTCTCATCCATCCGCAATCCGTGATTCATGGGATGGTATGTTACTCCGACGGCAGCGTGATTGCACAGCTTGGTACGCCCGATATGCGCATCCCGATCGCGCATACGTTGGCGTGGCCGCAGCGGCTGGTGACCAAGGCGCCCCGGCTTGACCTTGCCGCCATCGCCAAGCTGGAGTTTTTTACCCCTGACGAGGCGCAGTTTCCGGCGTTGCGTCTGGCACGTGAGGTGCTTGCCGCCGGTGCCGGTGCCCCCACCGTGTTGAATGCCGCCAATGAAATCGCCGTTGCGGCGTTTCTGGCCCGCAAAATAGGGTTTCTGGATATCGCCGCCATCGTCGAGTCTGTGCTACAGGAATTCGGCACTCCGCCTATACCTGACCTCGCCGCTGTTCTGGCGCTTGACGAGGCAGCTCGTACGGCCGCCAGCAGACTAACCACGGCCAAGGCCGCTTGAAAGCATTTTAATGACCGAGACAATTCG
>NCFD01000072.1 GCA_002281005.1 Acidocella sp. 35-58-6
GGTTTCGGTAAAGCGCCGGCGTTCATCCAACTGGCCATAAGCCACCATCAGCTCAGCCCGCTGCGCCGCCAATTGCCCGGTCATGCGATTAAACGCCCGCGACAGGCCGGCCACCTCATCCCCGGTCGCAGTTTCAGGCACCCGCACGGTCAAATCACCGGCTCGCACCCGCTCTGCCGCCCGCATCAGATGCCCAATCGGCTTGGCAATCTGGTTGGCAATCACCAGTCCGATCAGCACCGCAGCCGAGAGCACCAGCAGCGCCACGGTTGCAAAAATCAACGCAAATGAGATCTCCAACCCATTACGGTTCTGCGATAGCCTTTGATATTCTGCAACCGCTGCCTCGGTTTTTTGCACATGGTCCAAAATCGCTGGGTCAATTGGCCGCTCGATCAGCAGCATCAAAGGCGGTGTCGAATCCAATTGAATGACCGCCCGCTCCAAGGTGGAGTCCGGCGGGCTGATCACCACCACTTGCCCAGCCCGCGCACTGGCAATTTCCGCCTGATTGGGAATCGTCGCTCCCATCCCGGCGAGCAACCCCGCCGAGGCGATCACCTGCCCGGTCACCGGCTCAAAAATCACCGCCTGGGTCAACCCGCGCGTGGCGGTCTGCTGCACTAAAAAATTCGCAAACCCCGTCGCGTCGCCATAAAAAATCGTCCCATTCTGCGAGAGATCATTTGCAATCGCCAAAGCATCGAGCCGGATATCATTGGTGTGTTCTGCCAAATACCCCTGCGCGACCTGGTTGCTCTCATCGAGCGCGGTCTGCACCCGCGCATTGAACCACGCCTGAATGCCTATATTGAAGAATACGGTGGCAAATATCGCCACCAAAATGGCCGGCACCGCCGCCACGCCGCCAAACAACAACACCAGACGCACATGCAGACGCGCGCCCGCCGCACCCTGCCTTCGCTCCAGCACCACCCGCGTCACACGGCCCACCAGAATGATAATCAGCAGCAGCAGAGCCGCAAAATCCGCCACCGACATGCCAATCGCGACCGACGAATGCACGCCAAGCTTCACCCGGCCCGCCAAAATCGCAAACGTTGCAATCCCTAGCAGCAACGCAACCGAGGCCAGCAGCAACGTTGAAACCCGGCCCAGAGCGATATCCAGCGCCCTGGTTGCCCAAGGCCGCTTGGTCACATCAGTATCCAGTCCGGCTGACAAGCTCACGCTAAACCATCACAGCAAATGCGTGAATTGAGAAACCACCCAGAACAGCCATAAAAGCGAGTGCCATATCCATAATACCGCCTGGTAGCCAAACATTCAGAGAGCTCTATCCAACACGGCGCTGCACACCAATACCATGTTCACGAATTTTTTTACGCAGCGTGTTGCGGTTCAGTCCCAACAGTGCGGCCGCCCGTATCTGGTTGCCACGCGTTTCCGCTAAAGTCATCCGTATCAACGGCCGCTCCAATTCCGCCAGCGCACGCTCATACAGCACGCCTTCCTCACCACTTTCCCGGATCGCTGCCAGCAAGCGGTTCACATGACGCTCAACCACCGTCGCCATGGTATCAGCTTCATCACCCCGCACCGGTGCGGCAGCTTCTTCAGCAGCCACATAGTCTGCCAGTTCAGGCGCCAAAATCGCCTCGGTGATCACCGACTGCGGCACCAACGCCGCCAACCGGCGGATTAAATTCTCCAACTCACGGACATTCCCCGGCCACCGGTAAGCCGAGAGCATCGCCATCGCGCCCTGATCCAGTGTTTTTACCGGTAACCCCTCAGCCGCCGCCTTGTTTAAAAAATGCTGCGCCAGCACGGGGATATCATCAGCCCGCTCACGCAGCGGCGGCAGCCGGATCGGCACCACGTTCAAACGGTAAAACAAATCCTCGCGGAACTGACCGCTGCGGATCAAGGCGCGCAAATCCCTGTGAGTTGCCGCCACAATTCGCGCATTCGCCCGGATCGGTTGGCGTCCACCGACAGTGGTAAATTCGCCTTCCTGCAATACCCTGAGCAACCGGGTCTGTGCTTCCGGCGGCATATCGCCGATTTCATCCAGGAACAATGTTCCGCCATTGGCCTGCTCGAAGCGTCCCACATGCCGGTTGGTGGCCCCGGTAAAGGCGCCGCGTTCGTGCCCAAACAACTCGCTCTCAATCAACTCACGTGGGATCGCCGCCATATTGATCGCGACAAACGGGCCGGCGCGGCGGCGGCCATAATCATGCAACGCCCGCGCCACCAATTCTTTCCCCGCACCACTCTCACCATTCACCATCACGGTTAAATCGGTGGTGGTGAGCCGCGCGATAATCCGATAAATTTCCTGCATCGCTGGGCTGCGGCCAATCAGCGGCAACGCCTCGTCCGGATTTTTCGGGGCTTCTGTCGTGGCGGCATTTTGCAGCGGCTGCTTAATTGCCCGGTCCACCACCGCCAATAAATCAGCAAGGTCAAACGGCTTCGGCAAATAATCAAACGCGCCGCGCTGGGTTGCCTGCACGGCGGTGGTCAGGGTGGATTGCGCACTCATCACAATCACCGGCAATTCTGGCCTGATCCGGCGGATGCGCGGCACCAAATCCAAGCCATTTTCATCGGGCATGATGACATCGGTAATCACCAGATCCCCTTCGCCATCCTCCACCCAACGCCACAGCGTGGCGGCGGAAGCGGTGGCCCGCACCTGATAGCCCGAGCGCCCCAGCGCCTGCGTCAACACGGTGCGGATCGAGCGGTCATCATCGGCGATCAGAATGGTCGGCAACGTCGTCATGAATGCTCACTCTCAGATGGTTCTTCAAATACCGGCAGATTAATCCGGAATTCCGTCCGGCCAGGCCGGCTATCAACGTCAATCAAGCCACCGTGGTCGGCGACAATTTTCGCCACCAGCGCCAACCCAAGCCCGCTGCCGGTCGCCTTGGTGCTGATAAATGGCTCGAACAAATGCCTGCGAATATCATCAGGAATCCCCGGCCCGTTATCACGCACTGATACAAACAAGGGTAAATTCGCCCGCCCACGCTTGGAGGCCGCCGACAATCTCACCCCATGCTGAAACCCGGTCGAAAGATGAATTTCGCCATCAGAGCGATCCATGCTGGCGATCGATTCCGCAGCGTTTTTCACCAGGTTCAACAACACCTGAATCAACTGGTCACGATTGCCATGCACGTGCGGCAATGAAGGGTCATAGGTCTCAATAAATTTAATCCGCGCCGCAAAACCTGAACCCGCGAGCTTGCGGACATGCTCCAGCACCCGATGAATATTCACCGCATCGCGCTGCAATTTTTTCTCGCCAAACGTCTCCATCCGCTCAACCATGGCGCGGATACGGTCAGCCTCATCGCGGATCAGCACCGCCAATTCACGGTCCGCCGCCGGCGCGCTGGTTTCCAGCAACTGCGCGGCCCCGCGAATGCCCGATAGCGGATTTTTCACCTCATGTGCCAAAATTGCGGCCATGCCCGTGATACTACGGGCGGCATTGCGCGCTGACATCTGCTGGTCCAGCGCCCGTGCCGCCGAGCTATCCTGCAAGGTCAGCACCACATGCCCGGCCACGTCAGCCAGCGGTGCCACTTGCACTGAAGTTCCCCGGCGCGTCAGGCGCGGCCCTTCCAGCACCATGTCATGCTCGGCCACGGTCAAACCATCACGCCGTGCCCGCTCGATCAATAAAAAAACCGGATGATCCGCTGGCAATATCTCGCTCAGTGCCTGATCCACCAGCAGAGCGCTTGACGACCCAAAAAACTCCTCAGCCGCATAATTCACAAAACAAAACGAATCATTCTCGTTCAGCATCACCACCGCAACTGGCAGCGCACCGAGAATCTGCGCATGATCCACCTTCACAACAGTCTTGGGCGGCGACGACCGCCGCACCATACCAAAGGCCCGCCGCAATCCGCTCATGCCGCCATCGCCAGATGCACATCAGCCTGCCGCACAAAGCCCGAGGCGATCAAAGGATCATAAAACGCATCAATCAAAGCCATTACCTCTTGGGCGTTATCCAACCGGTTCATCTGCGCCCGAAACGCTGCCGAACCATGCAGCCCGTGCGAGTACCAAGCCAGATGCTTACGGGCCAAACGCACCCCGGCATTGTCTCCAAAGTGCGACCGGATGCTCTCGTAATGGCGCAGCATGATTTGTTTTTGCGTGGCCAGGTCGGGGTCGGCCAGCCGCTCGCCGGTGGTGAGGTAATGCGCCACCTGAGCCAAAAACCATGGCCGCCCGTAGGACCCGCGACCAATCATCACCCCGTCCGCATGGCTGCACGCCAGCGCCGCGACAGCCTTCTCGATGCTGGTAATATCGCCATTCACGATGATCGGGATTTTCACAGCCTCTTTCACCTGGGCGACAAAATCCCAATCCGCCACGCCCTCATAGAATTGCTGACGGGTGCGGCCATGCACGGTCACCATCGCAATCCCGGAGTCTTCGGCAATTTTCGCCAATTTTGGGGCGTTCAGGCTCTGCAAATCCCAACCCATCCGCATTTTCAGCGTCACCGGTACGTCCACCGCCCTTACGGTTGCCGCCAAAATCTTCTCGGCCAAAATCTCATCACGCATCAAAGCTGAGCCTGCCGTTTGCCCAATCGCCACTTTTTTAACCGGACAGCCAAAATTAATATCGATTAGGTCAGCGCCTTGCCCCACCGCAATCCGTGCCGCCTCAGCCATCGCCTCGGGTTCGCACCCTGCCAACTGCACCGAAGACGGCCCACCGCCTGAAACAACCTCGGCCATCCGCATGGTATTGCGGTTTTCCCGCACCATCGCCCAGCTCGCAATCATCTCCGAGACCACCAAAGGCGCGCCCATCGACTTCGCCAACGCCCGGAAAGGTAAATCCGTCACCCCCGACAAAGGTGCCAAAATAACCGGCTGATCCAGCCTCACAGCCTTCGGGCCGGTTCCGATCGTGATCGGTTTAATGAGGGGAGAGAAACTATTGCTCATGATTTGTGCAAACTACCCGTCCCAGGCGCGGCACGCAATCACCCTGACACAGAGTTGACGACAATGCCGCTGGTCGTCACATCACTGGCGCATGAAACTTTCCGCGATCCTGGTCGCCGGCGGCACCGGCTCACGCTTCGGTGGTGACACCCCAAAGCAGGTGCTGCACCTGCACGGCAAGCCTGTCATCCGCTACGCCGCTGAGGCCCTGCTGGCGCATATTGACCTGCTGCAACCCGTAGGGGACGCCGCACTGATCGGCCCCGCTTTGGCGGGTTTGCCGCATTTACCCATCGTTCCCGGCGGCGCCGAACGCCAGGATTCCGTGCGCAACGGCCTGGAAGCCCTCAGCGCCCACACCCCGGATATTGTGCTCATCCACGACGCCGCCCGCCCGATCATCCCCGCCGGTACCGTTGCGGCGCTGCTCACCGCCCTGAAAACCCATGAAGGCGCCATCCCTGCTGTGCCGGTCTCAGACACCCTAAAACGCGGCAGCCAAAGCGTGATTGTCGAAACCGTGCCCCGCGCCGGTCTGTTCCGCGCCCAAACCCCGCAAGCCTTCCGCTATGCTACGATTTTGCGGCTGCATCGGCAATCCATTGGTGCCATCGTCACCGACGATGCTGCCCTGCTGGAAGCCGCCCACCTCCCGGTCGCGCTCATCGCGGGTACTGAGCAAAATATCAAAATCACCTATCAAGAGGATTTCTCACGCGTGCAAAACATACTAGGCGGCCAGATGGTCCCCCGAATCGGCACCGGGTTCGACGTTCACGCCATGGAAACCGGCCGCCCGATGATCATCTGCGGCGTCAATATCCCGTTCGAGAAAGGCCTGGCCGGCCATTCGGATGCTGATGTGGGCATTCATGCGCTGTGTGATGCGATTTACGGCGCCCTGGCGGAAGGCGACATCGGCCGGCACTTCCCGCCCTCCGAGGCTACCTGGAAAGACGCCGACAGCGCCAGGTTCCTGCGCCACGCCGCCGAACGGATCAAAGCCCGCGGCGGCGTCCTCTCCAACGCCGACATCACCATCATCTGCGAGCAACCTAAAATTACCCCGCACGCCCCCGCCATGCGCGCCAGGCTCGCAGAATTGCTGGGCGTTTCAATTGAGCTCATCTCAGTCAAGGCCACCACCTCCGAGCGGCTGGGCTTCACGGGGCGCGGCGAAGGCATTGCCGCGCAGGCAGCCGTGATAGTTATTCTGCCTGCCTAACATCACTTACAGCATTGCAGCGTTGTGTAATTATGCTTGCCCAATTCAGAGGCAACATCGTATATAATGCGCTGCAGCATGAGCTTGGCTCTGCTGCTTTCTTGGACGTTTCCTCCCTAAACTTGGCGGCACTTCGGTGCCGCCTTTTTTTTAGGTTAAAAACTTAATGCCCGGCGATGGCTTTGGTTTCAATAATACTTGGTGCTGCACCCAATAACGCCCCGGCCTTGGCGAATGCCGCCGCCAGATGCGGTGATTTCATATGGGAGTCCGCCGCCGCCTGATTTTCATAAATCTCAAACACAATTGATGTCACAGCATTTAGCGCTTATGCAAGCCATGGGATCGGGACAGGGAGTCGCAATTCCATCAGCGCAAAGTCCCGCTAATGTAT
>NCFD01000073.1 GCA_002281005.1 Acidocella sp. 35-58-6
GTAAAACGCGATATTGGGGCTCGGCTCGCTCAACGCCCCGGTCTCGGCCTGCATTGAGGTCGCCAGCGCATGACCAAAATCATTATCAGGCAGCAAAGCGGCTACCTGGGTGCGCCCGGCGGCAGCGGCGGCGGCTACCACCCGTTTCACCTGCTGGTCAGGCGAGATACCGAGCGCCCATAGTCCTGGTGCCGCCACACTAGAATCATTGGTGAAGCTGAGCACATTCACATTCGCCGCTTGTGCAACCGGTGCCACGGCCTTCGCCTCGGCGGCCGTCAATGGTCCCAGAATGATCCCATCCCCGGCGGCAATCGCGGCTTGCGCTGCACTCGCAGCGCCGGCCGGGGTGCCACCGGTGTCGCGCACATCCAGCGCCGGGCTTGAATTATCCGGGAAGGCCAATTTCGCGGCATTCTCGATCGCTTGCCCCGCGGGCGCTAAGTCCCCGGTCAGCGGCACCAGCAACGCCACCGGCCCACTGGTTTTACCCGAACTCGTGCCTGGCGCCGGCAATGAAGCCGCTCCCGCAATCGCAGCGGGCAGGGCGCTGTTATATGAGCCAGACTGCGGGTACTCTTGCCCGCAGCCGGCCAGTGCGATGCTGAACGGCAGGAGTGCCAATGACCGACCCAGATATTTTTTCAAACGCCATCTCCTCAACGCGGGCAGGTAGCCAGACCGTCCCAGCTATTTTGCTGGTTTCCACGCCAATCGGCAACCTCAGAGATATGTCATTTCGGGGCATTGAGGCACTAACACAAGTGGACGCGATTCTTTGTGAGGATACCCGCACCAGTGGTGTGCTGATGGCCGCGCACGGCATCAAAACCAAACTGATGGCGCTGCACGACCATAATGAGGAAGCCCGAATCCCCGGTCTCATTGCGGCCATGCAGGGGGGCGCCCGCTACGCCCTGATCTCCGATGCCGGTACCCCGCTGGTGTCCGACCCCGGTTTTCGTCTCACCCGCGCCGCCATCGATGCCGGAATACCGGTCGGCGGCATTCCCGGCGCCAACGCCGCCGTCATGGCGCTGACCCTCTCAGGACTGCCGCCCTACCCGTTCCTGTTCTCGGGGTTTTTGCCGGTGAAAACCGGGCCACGGCAGAGCGCTTTAACCCGGCTGGCCAACGCTGAGGCCGCCGGGCTTGCCGCCACGCTGATTTTCTATGAGGCACCACATCGGCTGGCTGAAACCCTAGCCGATGCCGCCGCCATTTTCGGCCCCCGCCCGGCGGCCGTCTGCCGCGAACTGACCAAGCATTTCGAGGAGGTTGTGCGAGACAGCTTGTCCAACCTTGCCGCCCGCTATGCCGTAACGCCGCCACGCGGGGAAATCACCCTGGTCATAGGCCCCGCCACCGCCGAACCAGCCAGTGCTGAAACGCTCGATGCCGCTTTGGCTGTCGCCCTGGCGCAGCTTAGCCTCAAGGACGCGGTCGATGCCGTTACCGCCGCCACCGGCCTGCCGCGCCGGCAGGTCTATGCCCGCGCCTTAGGACTTAGCCGCGAAGCGTGACCCTCCCCATGATGAAAAATGCGCCCCGGCAAGTCGGCACATTACGATTATTTTATTTCATGGCCGGAATGGGTGTCTCAACCTGGGCGATTATTGTGCCCTTCACAAAAATTCGCTTCGCTCTTGATGACGCAACCTTAGGATATATTTTGCTCGCCCCCGGCATCGGCGGCATCCTGGCCATGCCGGTGGTTGGCTTGCTCATCAAACGTTTCGGTAGCCGGACGGTTCTGTTGGCCTCCAGCATCATATTTGGCACTGTATTGCCCTTACTCACCATCGCCCCCGGCAAGCTTGCCTTCACGGCCCTGTTGTTCGTTTTCGGTATCACGTTCGGCGGTATCGACATCGGCGTGAACGCGCAGGCGGTGGTGATTGAAGGCCGTAGCGGCCGGCGTCTGATGTCGTCATTTCATGCGTTGTTTAGCTTTGGCGCGCTGGCGGTGGCGCTGGCAACCAGCCTGTTGCTGAAACTGGGTCTATCCAATCTGCTTTGCTCCGTTTGCTGTGCTGCTGGTATTTTTGCCATTTTGCTGCAAGGCGGAATCCTGGTGCCAAAATCGCAGGATCTGCTCTCCGATGGTCCTGCCTTGGCCTTACCGAATCGCGCCACGCTGGCTTTAGGGCTTTGCTGCTTCGCCTGCTTTCTTACCGAGGGTGCGGTGACCGACTGGAGCACCATTTTGCTGCGCTTCTCGCGCGGCGCAAGTGCCGTGACGGCCCCTTTCGGTTATGCCGGGTTCGCAGTGATGATGGCTTTTGCGCGGCTGGGGGGCGACGCGCTGGCGATGCGCTTTGGCGCGGTCCGGTTGATGCAAGCTGGTTGTTTGCTGGCTGGCGCTGGTATGTTGCTGGTAGTGGCGTCATCCTCGATGATCGCCGGCATCTGCGGCTTTGCCTTGGTTGGGCTCGGAACCGGCAACATCGCGCCGCTGGTTTTCAGCGCTGCTGCCCGAATTCCCGGAGTCGCCCCCACAGCATCAGCGCCCGCCGTAATCAGCCTTGGTTACGCTGGGTTCCTGTTGGGGCCGGTGGTGATCGGCTTCGTTGCCAACCAACTAAATTTATCATTCGCCATGGGGCTGGTAGCGATTTTGCTCATCGCCATCAGCTTTGTCGCGCCAGCGGTTGAGCCTGACTAGCCCGTGATCAGGTTGTTTCGAAGCTGGATTCAGTTGGCGCCAGCGACTTCAATAAATCGAACACGCGCTTGCGCACCGCGGGGTCGGTAATCCGGTAATAGGCCCGCACCAGTTCTAGTGTCTCGCGCTTGTTCATGTTATCATCAACGCCCGCTGAAAACGGCTCTTGCGCTTCGGCAAACCCATACATCCGACCACGCGGGCCAGAAACCGGTGTTTCGCTCATGCCTTCAGGCATATCGTCAAAAAAATAGCTGATCGGCACATCAAGCACGCGCGAAATATCAAACAGCCGAGACGCACCAACGCGGTTAACCCCGCGTTCGTATTTTTGTACCTGCTGGAAGGTCAGACCCAACGCATCACCAAGCCGCTCCTGGGACATGCCCAGTAAAGTACGACGCAACCGCACGCGGGAACCGACATGAATATCAATCGGGCTCGGGCGGCTATCACGCTCAGGCCGTTCGGTGACTTCTTCGGGCATTTAAAAAACCATCTCCATAAAACGGGCCATCATTGTAGCACCGTCAACAACCACAAAATCAACCTACCGTTTTGGTGGCTAAAAAATAATTTCCTTGAGCGTTGATCGCACCAATTTCGTCTTGTTACGATGGCCTACTCGTTAGAAGTGTAACTCTATCGAGGTAAAAATACCAGAGGTTAACCAGATAAACAATATAAAAACATCGTGTATGACTTATTAAATAGACATACCTACGAAAAATTAATGTTTATTGAGCGAACGGCTCGGCCGGACGCCAGCCGACAATAGGCCAATAATTATTAACAAAATGGACATGATTGCGGGAATTTTTAACCCGAAGCGTGCGTAAATGGTGGGCGGCAGGGCGCCCGGCAACGCAGCCACCAGCACACCGTCACGGTTGAGGCCAAGGGACGCTGTTACCCTGCCATATGAATCAATCATCGCGGAGATGCCGGAATTGGCATCGCGGGCCAATGGCAGGCCTTCTTCGACCGCGCGCAGACGGGCATCGGCAAAATGCTGGCGTGGCCCCGCCGAGTCGCCGAACCACGCATCGTCGGTTACATTTACCAGCCAGGCGGGCCGGTCGGCTTCATCCACAATCTGGCCGGTAAATATCGCCTCATAGCAAATCAACGGCCCCACCGGCGGCAGTCCGGGGATATGCAGGGTTACCGGGCCGGTACCCGCCATGAAGCCACCGCCGGGGGTTATCTTCACCGGTATCCAGGCGGGGGTATATTCACCGAACGGCACCAGCTTCCATTTATCATAATAGCCAACGGCGGGCCCGGGTCCCTCCGTCACCACCAGAGAATTGCGGTAGTCATCAGGCCCGCCCATGCGGATGCTGCCGGCTAAAATCGGCGCGGTCCCGGTAACGGCTGCCAATTGCGCCCGTGCCCCGGCGTCACTTTGTAATAACCGTGGGCTGGCAGCCTCGGGCCAGATAACGGCATTGGCCCCGGCATGGAGCGCCGCAGCGCTCATCGATTCCAGCCGCTGCCAGCGTGCCAGTAAAGCGCTGCGCTCAAAGCTGCCGGGAACCGGGAAATCTGGTTGAATCAGGGCCAGGGTCACACCTGTTGGCGCAACCGGGGTCGATAGATGCATCAAACCAAACCCGCCCCAGGCCGTCAGCGCCACAATCCCCGCCGCCAGTCCGCGCTTGCCCAACAGCGGCATTCCGGCCAGCAAAATCGTCGCCAGTGTCATGCCATGCACGCCAATCAGGCTGGCCAACTGAATGAATACATCGCCGAACGCGCCCGGCACCGCCCAGTCGGTTCCCCACAGGTTCCAGGGGAAGCCAGAGAACGCGAATTGCCTTATCAGGTCTGAGACCACCCAGGCGCCCGCAAATACCAGCAGCCGTCCCAAGCCTGGCTTGGTGTAATACGCCGCTGTCGCCGGGATGATGCTGTAAAACGCCACAGCGAACGCCAGCAGTGGGTCGGCGAACGGCACCAGCCACCAGAAAGTATCAACTTCGGTGAGGATCGGCTCGGTGATCCAGTACAGCCCCGCCAGGTTCAGCCCAAACCCGAACAGCCACGCGATGATCGCCAGTTGCTTGAGGCTTCGGGCCTCACCGATCAGCCTTAAAAATGCCGGGATACTGAATAGCAAAACCGGCAGCAGATGCACCGGCGGCAGCGCCAGTGCCGAGGCCAGCCCCCATAAAAAAGCTCGCGCATTGGGTGTCGCGGCACGGCGGCGCAACCCAGCCTTCAACCTGCTCATGCGAGCTTCGGCAACCCGAATTGTTTTGCCACCTCGGCAAAGTCCGCCGCCACCGCGTGCCGGTTCCCTGCCACCGTGCGGTCCTGCGGCCGCACCAATTGGCAGGTCCGCAAACCAGCCTGCGCGGCGGCATCAAGCTCGGCTTCAACATCTGAGAGGAACAAACACTCAGCCGCTGAAACATTCGTACCCCGGCATATATCGGTATAACTCTGCGGGCTGCGCTTGGTGCCAAGCCGGGTGTCAAAAAATCCCTGAAATAAGCCATTCAAATTGCCCGCGCGACTGTGCCCGAACAGTAATTTTTGGGCTTCCACCGAGCCCGATGAATACACATACAGCCGTACGCCGGCGCCGGCCCAGCGCCGCAGGGCAGGGGCCACATCCTCATATAAATCCCCGGCAATCTCGCCCTTGGCATAGCCTTCCGCCCAGATCATCCCCTGGATGGTTTTCAATGGCGTGATTTTCTCATCGCGGTCCATCCAGCCCAGCAGCGTATCCACAATCATCGCCCCTGGCGCCAGCCGCGCCACTTCACCGATTACCGGCGCATCGCAATGCACCTGGCACCAGCCCGGCAGTCGGGCTCGCGCATACGGGAATAAAACCTCATGCACAAAGGCAATCGGCGTGGTGGTGCCTTCAATGTCTGTCAGCACCGCAGCGGGGGGAAGCATCTGGCTTACGCTACAGGGAAGCGTTCGGAGATAGTATCGCCGGTAAAATGCGCCACCCAGCCCGAAGTGTCGGTGAATACCCGCAAGGCCGTGAAAAACGGCGTCTCGCCCGCATCGAACCAATGCCGGGTATTTGCCGGCACGGAGATTAAATCGCCGGCCTCGCAATGGGCGTCATACACGCGCCCCTCCACATGCATCACAAAATGCCCGCTGCCATGCACGAAAAACCGGATCTCATCCTCAGTGTGTATGTGCTCGGCCAAAAATTTCTGCCGCAAGGTAGCAGCATGGGGGTTCTCAGGCGTTAGCTTAATCACATCTGCCGACCCAGCGCCCTTGGCACCCATCAACTCATCTAAATATGGCTTATAGGCTTCCAGAATCACCTCAGCACTATCTTCTGGCGTCAGCGTCACGGGGCTGTGCCAGCGTTCAAACTGTACCCCAATAGCTGATAACTCCTTGGCAATCACATCGGCATCGGTGGTGGTGATGATCGGAGCCTCAGGTTTGGCATCATTGAATATCTTCAAGCCACTCATTTCAATCGTCTCCGTTCCAGCTCGCACTGGAGTAAAAATTCCAAAGCCTCCAGCCGCCAAAAGGCGTGCTCCACACTGGTGCCCCAGGCATATACACCATGGCCGCGAATCACGTAACCAATCGGCGGTTCGGCAACCAGGCTTGGTTCGATCGATTTCGCCAGCCTTGCAATATCCTGGTCATTTTCAAACACCGGCAAAGCCACGCTCACCTCATGGCTGGCAAAGCCAAACGCCTTGATAATTTCATAGTCGGTAAACTCAATCGCCCCTGCCATCGAAAGCACGGTGGCGGCCACTGAATGGCCGTGCAGCACCGCCCCGATCGGGGCAAACAGCCGGTACAGCTGGCAATGCAGCAGCGTCTCGGCACTTGGTTTGACACCAGGCTCAGCAGCCGTGCCATCCAGCCCCACTTCGATGATATCAGTTGTCTGCAAGCGGCCCTT
>NCFD01000437.1 GCA_002281005.1 Acidocella sp. 35-58-6
CTGACGGGTATTCTGGAGACCGAAGAGGGTAGCACGCTTGGCCCGGCATTGATGACTATATACGCGGCCCTACGCGAAACCTTATTGCGCGCTAATATCAATGATGATCTCGTAGCACTCGATGAATATGACATCGCCCTGGCAACGCTGGATCGCCAAATGCTGCAAAGCCTTGAGAGTGAGCGGGCCGCATGACAAATGTCATTAATACGGGCTTGTCCAGCCAAGCTGTTGCCAACACCCCGATGACCACGAATGCTGCGGGTAATGGCCGCCCAGCCGTGGCACCCAGCATTGGCCCAGCGGCGGCAACCAGCGAGGCTGTGACCGTAAGTACCGGCGCACAAATCACCACTCAGTTACTTGACGCCGCCCGCGCGGCGACAGGGGTGAACACCACGACTGTCATGCAAATACGCAGCAATATCCAGAACGGCACCTATAATGTGACGCCGGAAAATCTCGCCAGCTCCATGGCGGCAGCACTCAAGGATAAAACGTCATGAGCGAGGATGCGCAATGGATCCGGGTACTGTCAGTTCAGGATAGCCAAAGGGTTACAAAAACGCTTGGCCTAGGTTTGGGGCTGGTTGAGGACATCAGCCAAAAATTGCAGCATCTCAATGACCTAATGCTGTCAGGTAAGCCCCATGAGATTGCTGAAGCGGCTGTTGCCATTGAAATTGCCTTAAAAGCCGCCTCACCGGCCTTCGCCGACATTACTAAAACCATGGAATCGTTGGGTGCCGGAACGCTGCAAGCCGCCGCCACACAGTTACGGATGGCCGAACAGAATGATGCCGCATCACTGGTCGATGCGCTGCGTCATGCTCTCTCGCGGTTTGCTAAGCGCTCTGTCGATGCCAACCGCCGCGCTGTGCAACTGAATCGCGGTATCAATAACGCCCTGAAATCCCTGCAATCCTTGGGAATTCAGGAAAATGGCCGGTTGATCGCAGAGGCTTAGTTCAAATAACATAATTTGGGATCGTTTTATGATCCAAAATAAAGTCTGAGTCCGCCTGTAACTACGCCTGGAAGCCGGTGCAGA
>NCFD01000074.1 GCA_002281005.1 Acidocella sp. 35-58-6
TAGTGACAACGAACCAGGCGATGGGCCAGCCGACCACGAACATGAGCGACTCAAAACCAATGGACTTTGCCGCCAGCCATACGATGACCCAACTAACCCCAAGCGACAGTGGCGGAACCAGCCACCATTTTACCGGATAGGCATCGGCCTGTTCGAGATCAACGCCGATGACGTTGGCGGCTTGGGATTTTACAAGGTCGGTTCGGGAGACAACTTTGGCAAGGGAGATTTGGTCTCCCATAATGATGGTGGGCTTTTGATTGTCAGAAGTAGCATCGGAGATACGGGTCTCGAATTTTTGTTTCCGAGACATCGAATTCATGACTAAAGAAAATGTGACACCGGCTAACGCTAACAGAACAATAATAAATACGAAAACCGCAATGATAATGCCGCTCATTAGGCCATATCTTCTAGAGCGTGGGCCCAGGCACGGTCGAGCCCAAAATATTGCAGCCGCTCGTGGAACGTGGAACGCATTTTACTGACGACATAACGGCCAACAACCCGGCCTGTGGGGGTTTCACCCAACACTTCAAACTTGAAAATATCGTTGAGTAGTTGGGTTTCACCCTCAAGCCCTGCCAGCTCGGTCACCTGGGTGACACGACGGCCACCGTCGCGCTGGCGTTCGACCTGGACGATGATATTCACTGCCGCCGAGACCTGGCTGCGAATGGCTTTGGGGGTGAGACCCATGCTCGACATCTGCACCATGTTTTCGATACGCGCCAAAGCATCGCGGGTGTTATTGGCGTGAATGGTAGACATTGAACCATCATGGCCGGTGTTCATGGCCTGCAACATGTCGAACGCTTCAGGACCGCGGACCTCACCGATGATGATGCGATCAGGCCGCATACGCAAAGCGTTACGAACGAGGTCGCGGGCGTTGACCTCGCCCTTGCCTTCAAGGCTGGCGGGGCGGGTTTCCAGACGGACCACATGCGGCTGCTATAGTTGCAATTCGGCGGCGTCTTCGACGGTAACCACGCGCTCGGAGGGGTCGATGAAACGGCTCATGGCGTTCATCATGGTGGTTTTACCAGAGCCAGTACCACCAGAGACGATAATATTGAGGCGGCAACGCGACGCGATTTCAAGGATACGGGCAATGGCCGGGGTGAGCGAGCCAAAGGCGATCAACTTGTCGAAATCAATCGGCTTTTTGCTGAATTTACGAATGGAAAGTGCCGGGCCGTCGATCGACAGCGGTGGCAGAATAATATTCACACGCGAGCCGTCTTTGAGGCGGGCATCCACCATCGGGCTGGATTCATCGACACGGCGGCCAACCGATGCCGCGATACGCTGGCAGATATTGGTAAGATGCGTCCAGTCACGAAAGCGCACCGGCACCTGGACGAGTTTGCCGTTACGCTCGATAAACGTTTTATCAGGACCGTTGACCATGATATCGTTGATGGTTTCGTCCAGCAGCAGGGGCTCTAGCGGCCCAAGGCCGAGCATGTCATCCACCAGTTCGGTGGCAAGCTGGCGCTGCTCGCGGCCATTCAGGTGGACCCGGCGCTCGGTGGCGAGGTCGGATATCAGGCGTTCAACTTCGATCAGCAAACGTTCAGGGTGCAGAGCCGCAACGGCGGTTGCATCCATTTTAGCCAGGCATTGGGCACGCAATTCGGCGATGTCGGTCCGGGTATTGACGGCCGCTGCGTTGGCCGCTGCCGCAACCACGGCGGCGGCGGTTTTATCCTGTTCCGGAGTGCTAATTGTGCTGTTTGTCGATACAGCAGGCGCAGTTGGTGCCGCCGGGAGCGGCACCGAGGTCATCAACTCCATTCCGTCTGCACGCCGGCGGCCAAACACCGGCATACTGGAATCATTCATGAGAGTCCGCCAAGTTTCGTGGATTTAAAGACGCTGGCCATCGATGCCAACGCGCTGGTGGGTTCGGGCGATGCTGATGGACCGCCATCATCGCGGCCGCTGACAAACCCGATTTCACGCGCAAGGTCGATGATCGCCTGACGGAACGGCCCGCGCTCAGTCACGGCCGGTTCACCGAAGCTCGCACTTTCATTGAGTTGCTTTGGCATATCCGGGATTACGACGTCGATTTTAACTTTCAGCGCGTCCTCGATCTGCTTGCGGGTCAAACCGCCAGGGCGCCCCTGCCGGCTTAGCACGATGGTGGGGGATTGCGGCTGCCACGGGCCGTTCGGCACGCCCATCAGCCGCAGAGTGTCGCGCACCGAGGCGAGCGAGGGGTCCATCACGATGACGCGGTGATGGGAATATTCCAGCAGCTCGCGGTTACATGGCATCGGTAGAAATGGCACGTCCATGATGACAAAATTGTAGCGGACCCGCAGCGTCTCGATGAGGCGCTGGGCAGCACCTTTGGCGTAATTTAACGGTTCGCTGAGTTTTTCCTCGCTTGCCAGTACATGCAAACGCTCGGACACCGGTTGCGCGGCGCGTTCCACAAATAGCGGGTCAATCCGGTCAGGTGTTTCAAGCGCCATGCGCAAACCTGGGCCGGTTTTGCCACCGAGCAGCAAAGCGCCCGAACCCATGTGCAGATCAGATTCCACAAACACCGTGTGGCGTTTGGAAATAACGCCAAGATACCAGGCCAAATTGCCGGCGATGGTGGTGGTGCCAACGCCGCCACGTGCGCCCATCAGAGAGACCACGCGGCCACCACGCGCGGCATCAGAGCCAACCGTTTTGCGGGTGATCAGCGGCGCAAAATGCCGGCCGACCGCCTCACGGGTAATCGGCTTAAAAATATATTCCATGACCCCCATGCCACGGGTGATGTGGCGATAAAAATCGACATCGTCGGTATCGCCGATCACCAGCACGCGCACGCCGGGTTCCACAACGTCGGAGAGTTCACCCAGCGCGCTAAGCGGCTGGTCATCACCGGAAATATCGATAATGAGAACTTCCGGCGTGGGCAATTTCGCCATCGCCTGAATGGCGGTGCGAATGGTGCCGCGCCTGACATCCATGCCGTTAGCAACGATATCGCCCAGGCCATCACGCAATACCTGCTCAGTTTGCACATCGGCCAAGAAAGCCAGGACCGTGAGACGGTCCGGCCGGGAAGCCGAATTTGACGTCGACATGCGATAAGATTCCTGGTTCATAACTACAACCCTCTCACACCGGACAACTCATGATAAATGCCGGTATCATTAATTCGACAAAGCCGAAGCGGTGATATCTTTGGGGGGCTTCTGCAATCCAGTTGCCGTGCCACCTGTCAAAGCTGTATCCAACGCCGCTGAAGCTGCGATGCCATTTGAAGATGTATCTCCATGCCCTTGGAATAGTTCGGTTTTGTCAGCAGTCTGCACAGCGATATTCTCGCGCGAGGCACCTGTTGACGACCAGTCGGCAGGGTTTTGATACGGATCTCCATAACATCCTGTAAGGCTTACACATATCAAGGCTGTTAATCCTAGTAAAATCTTTGACATGGCAGAAGCTTTCAGCATCATTGCACCACAAAACCAGCATCGCCAGGCATTGCGGCATTTTTGTAGGGACCACCACTATTACGCAACAATAAAATGCGCTGCAGGTCGTTTGGTGGGGTCCACCCATCGTCAGGCGATGCCAACAGACCCGTGTTGCTGACGGGGTCGACTAGATATGGGGTAACCGTGATGACCAATTCCTGTTGCTCGCGCTGAAAACTATCGCCGCGGAAAAGGGCGCCGAGCACTGGCACCTCACCTAACCCTGGAACCGCGTTATCGGTTTGATTGGTTGAGTCTTGAAGCAGGCCGGCGATAGCCATACCCTGCCCGCTACCCAGAATAACAGTGGTTGAGGCGCCTTGAACGGTTAGCGCCGGAATGACGAGAGAACTGTTTCCAACCGTTGATACAAACGAGTTTGCCGTGCTGATCTGGCTCAACTTAGGTGAAACCTGCAACGAAATCCGCCCGTCTGAAAATACGGTTGGGGTGAACGAGAGTTGCACGCCGTAGCTTTCAAATTGCACGGTAACGACAGAACCGCCTGTTGAGCTTGACGCGGACTGGGCCACCGGCACCGGGAACTGCCCGCCGACAAGAAAGTTTGCTTGCGTGCCACTTAATGTTGTGAGTGTCGGTTCGGCAACAATATGCGCAAGATTATCAGATGCCAGCGCATCGATGATCCCCTCAAAGGTGCCGCCGGGGAAGACCACGCCCAATTGACCGGGAACGGTTCCTGATATCGAGGCTGGCGCGGTGCCCGTTGCGCCGGCGAGCGCGAACTTACCAAGCTTGAAAGCCGAAGTGCCAACCGACCCCCAGTCGATACCCAACTGGCGGGTGACGCTGCGCGACATGTAAGCGATGCGAACTTTGAGCTCGACCTGAATGGGTTCCTTGACTGTTAGGTCGTTCGCTATTGTTCCGGAAGGGCTGATCAGCTTGGCTTGGCCCATTACCTGATTAGCCTGCTCCGGTGTTTCCACCGTGCCGCGAACAACCATGCCGCCCGGTTCACTTTCAGCATGAACACTTGAGTTCGGTGCCGACAATTTGGACTGGCCAGCCAGCCGGTTGCTGGCGAACGAGGACGGACCGACCACCACATTATATTGGGCAACAGTATTGCCGCTACCGTCCGTGGCGATGACGTTGGTTTGACCGACGCCTTTGCCGAACATGAACAGAGATGTCGGGCTGGCCGGGCGGACTTCAACCACGTTTGGGTCTGCCGCAAAAATGCTGGCCACAGGGTGCGGCAACCTGACGATTCGCCCTGAACCCATACTCAAATTGAGACTACCCGAGATCGGCTTGGGAATCGCTGGCGCGGGCGGGGCCGGTGGTTGCGCTCCGACATCCTGTGCGTGCGCCGCATAGGGAAGGCTCGTGGCTAGACAGTATGCCAGAACCGCACCCGCCGGCTGAATGAAACGTTTGAGAAACACGAGAGAGTTCCTTGCCATTAGAATTTAAAATCCTGAGCGCTGCCGTTGCCGCCAATCACCGTGACATGCGTTGCAGGGGCACCCGGCTGCACGTTGTTTTCATTCAACAAGGCGGGCGATACCTGGTCGGCATAAACCGGGGTGTTGGCGGTAGCGGCCTTCTGGGCGGCGGCTTCCGAACCAGGTGTTGATTCCGCCGAGTGAACAACCAGGGAGAGTGGCCCGAGTTTGGTGGCTACGGCCGTGCGGGCGGCTTGGTCAGGCGTTACTTCGAGCGTAACGGTAGTGGCTGGCGGCGGTGGCGTTTTACCATCGTTCACTGCCCCGCCCTGCACCAACTGCTGACCGGTCGCAATCACACGAACGTCGCGCAGGACTAGCTCGGCAGCAATCCGCTGGCCCAGCGGTAAACCTGGGTCGTCGAGTGTTTGAGTGAGCAGTAGGTCAACGTGGTCACCGGGCCAGATCAACCCTGCGGCACCCGAAATTGCGTCAACCCCAACCGTGGTCGCCACCATGCCTGGCGCCAGAACCGCCGCCAAAAAGCCATGGTCACCCGGGTGAATCACCTGGCCGGATAAAATCGGCGCTCCGGGGCTGATGGCGGCACGGGTCATCGCGCCGATCAAGGCGGAGCGATTTTCCGGCGTGTCCAGGCTGGCACCAACCGGCACCTGGCTGATGGGAACCGGTGCGCTGGCAATATCGCTCGGCTGCAGCAAGCTGCCGGCCTGCTGCAAGGTGGCCGCGACCAGGATTTGCTGGGTTTGGGGTGCCAACGCCACTGGCGTTTGCTTCGACTGGTTCAGCAATGAAACCCCAAAGATCGACACCGCGACCAGTGCGATCGCCACAACAAGGAAAAGAGCGAGTTTGGCGACCATGGATTACCCTAATTCATAAACGATAGTGGAAGTAATGTCAGGATGGCGCTGCCCGAAATGGCGACCGCATATGGCAGCGGCCCACGCCGGGAAATGCGCCAGACTTCAGCGCGCACAACACGCTGAAGCAAACTTTGGGCCGCGCCAAACGTGCCAACACCGCGGGAGCGAAGCCGCGCGACCGGCAGCCAGAGGGCTAGGTAGACGACTGCAAGAGCGCCACCTATCAGGAAGACCCGGAGAAAAAAATTCATTTCAACCTGCAAATGAGGGGGGATGAGGAGCACGGTCGCTGCCCACAACTTTACATCGCCACCACCCATCATTCCGCTAAACCAGATGGCGAATAGTGCAACAAACGTTATGGCGGTAATGATGAGACCAATGCGAAGCGAATGGTCAGCAACCCGCACCACGACACCGAGCGCCAAAAGACAAAGAGGCAGCCAATTGGGCACGGTCCGGGCGGCAAGATCATGCAGGGCTGCATAGACCAGCAAACACGCTGCGGAAATGATTAGACCAGCCACCAACATCTAAAGCCGCCCCACCTTTCTTTATGCCTCAAAAACTCGTTAGACTTCGACAAGGTAACATTTATTAACAATGCTTTGTAAAGAAATCCTGAATTATCTCTAATCTAAATAGCTGCAACAAAAACGTGCCTCACTTATTGTCAATTCTTGGGAAAAGGAGAAGCTGATATCCATCACCGGGATATTTAAGAGGGCTATTTT
>NCFD01000438.1 GCA_002281005.1 Acidocella sp. 35-58-6
CGCCAGATGGTGTGTGGCTACCTGAGCAAGGCGTGCCGACATATCGCGGGCGCGGCTGACAAAAAAGGGGACCGTGAGGTCCCCTTTTTAATGGTGTTGGCAGGTTTTTACGCCGCTTTTGCCATGCCGCGCAGCACGTACTGCAGAATGCCGCCGTGCTGGTAGTAGTTCACCTCGTCAGCGGTATCGACACGGCAGAATAAATCGACATGGTCGGTGGTGCCGTTGGCGCGGTGGATGGCGAGTTTGAGGTCCATGCGGGGCGAGAGATTTTCCAGCCCCACGATGTCGATCAATTCGTCGCCCTTCAGGCCAAGGGTTTTGCGGTCCATGCCGTCCTTGAAGGTCAGCGGCAGCACGCCCATGCCGACGAGGTTGGAACGGTGAATACGCTCAAAGCTCTCAGTGATGACGGCTTTGACGCCCAGCAGCATGGTGCCCTTGGCGGCCCAGTCACGCGATGACCCGGTGCCGTATTCCTTGCCGCCGAACACCACCAGCGGAATGCCCGCGGCCTTGTAGCGCACTGAAGCATCATAGATCGCGAGTTCATCGCCCGAAGGATAATGCCGCGTCATGCCGCCTTCGACATTGTTCAGCATCTCGTTCTTGATGCGGATGTTAGCGAAGGTGCCGCGTACCATCACATCGTCATTGCCACGGCGCGCGCCATAGGAGTTGAAGTCTTTCTGCAACACCTGATGCTCGCTGAGGAACACGCCGGCCGGGCTGGATTTTTTGATGTTGCCAGCAGGGGAAATATGATCGGTGGTGATGCTATCACCGAGGATCGCGAGGATGCGGGCCCCCTTGATGTCGCCCACCGGCTTCGGCTCCATGGTGATACCGTCAAAGTAGGGCGGATTTTTCACGTAGGTGGAGCCGGACGGCCAGGTGTAGGTGTCAGTCCCGCCGGTCACGGCAATTTCCTGCCACTGCTTCGGGCCTTTGAACACATCGCCGTAACGCTCCAGGAACATCTGGCGGTTCAGGGCAGCAGCCACAGTGTCGGTGATTTCCTTGTTGGTTGGCCAGATGTCCT
>NCFD01000439.1 GCA_002281005.1 Acidocella sp. 35-58-6
GGCGGCGGGTGAGTGCTGTGCCTGCCGATAGATTGCGGGCATAGGTGTAGGTATAGGTGATATCCGCGCTCAGCCAGGATGTTGGTGTGAATACCAACGCGGTTTCAACACCGCTGGTACGGGCCTTGCCGATATTGGCTTCGGTTGAGGCGGTATTGTTATTGATATAGACATTCTGAATCAGGTTGCTGATGTTATCGGCAAAATATGTTGCCGAGAGGCTGATGAAATCAGCTTGCCCAAAGGCCGGGATGTCAAATTGCGGACCAGCTTCAAAGCCTGTGCTATGCTCAGCTTTCAGGTTGGGATTGCCCATGTAGGGGAAACCGGAATAGCTATCGACCCCGTAAAGATCGAACAATGACGGCGCCAAAAAGCTGGTGCCGTAGGATGTTTTTAAATGCAAATCGGCTTCCGGGAGCGCCAGCACAGCGCCAACCCGGCCCGTGAGGGCGCTACCAAAACTTGAGACTGCATCATCACGCAACGCACCGGTTAGGGTCAGGCGATTATAAAGCGTGGTCTGCACCCCGAAATGGCCCGCAATGGAGTGCTGCGAGGCATTGATGCTGGCCACGAACGGCCCACTGTCATTCACCGATTCAGTGGCGTGGTCATTGATATATTCAACACCGAACAGCACCGATGAAAACTGCGCCGGACCAAAATCGGGCACGTGAATGGTGTTGTTCCATTGCACATCGGTCCGGTAGCCATGGTAATGATCGTTATTGCTCTGCGCGTTCGGGTCAGCCGCATCGAGGAGATTTTTATTCACCAGGTCGTTCTGTAGTTCAGCGACAAATAATTCCGTGGTCAGCAAACCGTTGAACAGATTGCTGGTGACGCCGAATTTGCCGAAGTAATTTTCGTTGTAGAGAAAATTATTCGGATCATCATAGACAGCAGCAAAGCCAAGTGAGGGGGCGGCGGAGGTTGTCTGCTGGGCCCGGAAGGTGAGCGAGATGCGGGTGCCATTGACGGGCGAATAGCCAAGATTGAACGCGCCGAGATTGGCGCGGTACGGGTCGCGGTTGCC
>NCFD01000440.1 GCA_002281005.1 Acidocella sp. 35-58-6
GGCTCGCCCAGCCAGGCGACCGATGCCGCCATACCGAAAACCGGGACAAGCAGCGCCATGGGGCTAATGGTGGCGGAAGGGTAGCGTGCCAGCAAAAACGCCCAGCTCGCATAGCCAAACCAGCTATTGCCAAGCGACTGCCACACCACCGCGACCCAGGCCAAGGGCGTGGCATGGCTTAGCGCATGGGCAATGGCGGTGGGACCATCGACGATGAGCGACATCGCCAGCAAAGGCGGCGCCGAGAACAGGCTGCCCCACACTACATAAGCCAGAAAATTTTTCGGCCCGCCCTCGCGCGCAACAATATTCCCCGAAGCCCAGCACGCCGCTGCCAGTAGAACCAGCGCCAGCCCCAGTGGGGTGGTGTGGCCGTTCACGTGGGCGGCGATGACCACGATGCCAGCAATGGCTAGTAAGGATGAGACAATTTGAAACGCTTGCAGCCGCTCACCGGTGCGGGCCATCGAGAGGAAAATGGTGAAAAATACCTGCACCTGGATCACCAATGAGGCGAGCCCCGGTGAAATATGTCCATCCATCGCCAGGAATAGCAGCCCAAACTGCCCAGAGCCGATTAAAATGCCATAGGCCGCCAGGTTGCGCCACGATACCGCCGGCCGAGGCAGAAAAAACACCCCCGGCAGGGCGGCGAGGCTGAAACGCAGCCCGGCAAATAAAAACGGCGGAAACTGGTCAAGCCCAAGACGGATGACTACGAAGTTGCTGCCCCACACCGCCACCACGGCCAAAGCCAGTAACCCGTGCCGCAGGCTGAGTGTGTTTTGCTGCATATCAAACTTCCCCGGTGAGCGGTCGATCCGCTTATTGAGGAGTAGCGTAACCACATTCAGAACAAGCGAAAACGCCGCCGCTGGGTTTTCAGGGTTGCGAAACTATGGTGGCGGAGAGGGTGTCCGCCAATTAATAAAAAAACTCCTTATTTATCAATGAATTAAAACGTCTTTTTTATTCAGACTACATATCAGCCATCAAACACAACAGCTTAGCCGTTGCGCAACGTTTGACTAAAAAGAG
>NCFD01000075.1 GCA_002281005.1 Acidocella sp. 35-58-6
GGCCAGAATGGTGAGGCGCTGCGGCCTGAGCAGGGTTATCCGGTACGGTTGATCGTGCCGGGCTGGCAGGGCAACCAGATGGTGAAGTGGCTGCGCCGGCTCGAGATCGGCACCAGCCCGTGGTACACCCATGAGGAGACCGCGAGCTATACGGAATTGCTACCGAACGGCAAGGCGCTGGGCTTTACCTGGGTGGCGGAAGCCAAGTCGGTGATCTCATTCCCGTGCCCGGAAAAGCCCCTGACGGGTGGCCCGGGTTTTTATGAGGTACGCGGTTTTGCGTGGACTGGGCGTGGTAAAATCAAAGCGGTGGATGTCTCGTTTGATGGTGGCGTGAATTACACCCGTGCTGCGTTACAGGAGCCGGTGCTGGATAAATGCATGACGCGCTTTACCGTGCCTTGGCATTGGGATGGCAAGCCGGCGATGATCCAATCGCGTGCAACCGATGAGACCGGCTATGTGCAGCCGACGATCGTGGAAGCCCGCGCGGTGATGGGCACGGCGGCGGTGTATTTGAATAATGCAATCCAGACCTGGAATGTTCTGGCGGATGGGAGTGTGAATAATGTTCAGCTCGGCTAAATTATTTGCGTCCGTGGCGGCGGGAACATTGGCGATGGTGGCGGTGGCCGTGGCGGCCCCGGCAACATCGGCGCAGCCACAGGGTTATTATTCGATCGGCATGACGCCGGATGCAGCACAGATCGCGCAATGGTCGATTGCGATCAAACCGGATGGCAGCAATCTGCCTGCGGGTTCGGGCACGGTTGATGCGGGGGCCACGGTGTATGGCGCGGAATGCGCGATGTGCCATGGCACTTTTGGCGAAGGCGTTGATGCCTATCCAAAGCTGGTAGGCGGCGTTGGCGCATTGAAGACGCAGAAGCTTAAAACCGTCGGCAGTTACTGGCCGTACGCGCCGATCGTGTATGATTATATTAACCGCGCGATGCCGTTTTTTGCACCGCGTTCGCTCACCAACGACCAGGTGTACGCCATCACCGCGTATATTTTGAATTTGAATGGCATCGTGCCGGATAATTTTGTGGCGGATGCGAAGAGCCTGGCGGCGGTGAAGATGCCGAACCGTGATGGCTTCAACTTCAAGGACCCACGGCCTTTGACGCATGATGTTGCCTGCATGGCGCATTGCGCTGACCCGAAGGCATTGACGGTCACATCAGATGCCAGCAAGTCTGGGATCACGCCGCGCACGACAGGGCCGGTTGATACGATGCAGGGTTCACCTGCCAAATGAGGGGCGGAACATGAAACATTTTGCACTGGCGGCAGTCTCGACGATAGTTTTGGCCTCGAGCGCGATGGCGCAGAGTGCTCCGACGGCCCCGATGGCCTCTCCGATGGCCTCTCCGATGGCGGCGCCGATGGCCTCCTCAACGGCGGCCCCGGCCGCAGCGGCGCCGGCGGCAACCGCGGCGGCCGCAACGCCAACTGACCCCGTCTCAAGGGGTGAGGCGATTGCGTTTGACCGGGGCAAGGGGAATTGCCTGGCGTGCCATGTCATTGAAGGCGGCTCATTGATGGGCAATGTCGGCCCGGCACTGAAGGACATGAAAGTTCTGATGCCGGACCCCAAGCAGCTCTATGCGGTGATTTACAACGAACAGGCTCGCAACCCGAGCACCGTGATGCCGGCCTTCGGCAGAAACGGCATCCTGACACCGGATGAGATCAATGATGTCGTAGCTTATTTATATACCAAATGAGGTTTGAGAACATGCAAAACACCAAGACGACGGTCCGGATCAAATCTGGCCCGGCACTGACCCGGCGGATTACCTTGAGCGGTGCGGCAGCTGCGACTCTGGCGGCATTGCTGGCACCTGGGTTCAAGGCGGCTCACGCTGATACCGCAGCGCCGATGGCGGATGCGTCGGCCTATCCGGCCAAGGCATTTGCCCAGAAGAGCAAGGATGAGGCGATTGCGGCGCTGTTTAACATGACGGCGACGGCGTCTGACCAGATCACATTTGATGCGCCTGACATCGCTGAGAACGGCGCTGTGGTGCCGGTCTCGATCTCCACCACCTTGCCGGGGGTCACTGCGATTGCCGTGCTGGCGCTTGGCAACCCGTTCACGCTGGCGGCGGCGTATCAGTTGCCGGACGGCACCAATGCAGCGATCTCCTCGCGGATCAAGCTGGCCAAAACCACGGATGTGGTGGCGCTGGTTCAGGCGGGCGGCAAATTATACAGCGTGACCAAAAACGTTAAAGTTACACTCGGCGGCTGCGGCGGCTAAAGGGAGATATCGATATGGCTGGTTCAATTTTAGTGCGGGCATCATCGGATGGCACCGCGACGACGGTTCAGGCGCTGATCCATCACCCGATGGATTCTGGTTTTGTGAAGGATGCTACGGGTAAGTTGATCCCGGCTCATTATATTCAGGTGGTTGAGTTCGCGCATTCCGGCAGCGTGGTATTGACCGCGTTCTGGGGTGGGGCAGTCTCGAAGGACCCGTTCACCAAGTTCAGCTTCAAGGGCGGTAAGTCTGGTGATGATCTGAGCATCTCGTGGGTTGATAATCTGGGCAACAAGGACAGCACCACCGCGAAAATCTCGTAGGCGATACGCAAGCGAGATAGGGCGGGCCGGTGAACAAAGCAGGGGAAATGTCATGAGGCGGATATTATTAGCGGGCATTGCGCTATGTGTGGCGGCTCCGGCGCTGGCGGCGACGCTCAGCTCACCGGCGGCTGAGCAGAAGGCGTTCCAGACTTATTTTTTCAATAAGTTCCCGACCGTGGCGCATGATGATTTTGTCAACGGCCCCTATGCGCTGGATGCCGGTATGCGGGCGCAGTGGAAAGACATTCTGCAGTTCCCGCCGTATCAGTTCTCAATTGATAACGGCAAGGCTTTGTTCAGCGCGGCGTTCCCGAACGGCCACGGTTACGGCGATTGTTTTGCCAATAAGGGCATCGGTATCACCCAGAATTACCCGATGTTTGATGCCAAGTCTGGTAAGGTGATGACGCTGGAGCTGGCGATCAACAAATGCCGCACTGAGAATGGCTTGAAGCCGCTTGATATGTCGGCGGGCGACATGGCTGACATTGAGGCGTACATGGCCAGCACCTCGGATGGCAAAGCCTTTGCCGTTAAAATCCCGAACGATCCACGCGCTTTGGCGGATTACCGGGCGGGCGAGGCATATTTTTATACTCGCCGTGGACAGTTGAATTTTTCCTGCGCCAGTTGCCATGTGCAAGGGGCGGGCGATCATCTGCGCTCGGACGTGCTGGCCCCGGCTTTGGGGCTGACCGCTTCGTTCCCGCTATACCGCTCGGCCTGGGGTAATACCGGCACACTGACGCGGCGCTTTATGGAGTGCAATGTTCAGGTGCGCGCTGTACCCGCCAAGCCGGATAGTGATACCTATGCCAATCTTGCCTACTTCCTGGCGTACATGAACAACGGCTTGCCTGTTGGCGGCCCGGGAGAACGTCCATGAGAAACTTCGTTGGAAACACAGCGACCAAATTTTTTGTGGCCGTGTTGATGCTGGGAAGCCTGGGCGGCGTTGCGGCGCATGCGGATACCAGCAAGCCGGTGGTGACCCAGGATATGGCGCTGGCGGCTTTAACGGCAGCGGATGCAGAAGCCCAGAAGGCTGATGCCGCAGGCGTGCAATGGACGACGGTGCCGACATTGCTGAAAGCCGCGCATTTTGCCTATCTCTACGGTGATTATTCGGGCGCCGCAAAGAAGGCCGGGATGGCCGAGGCGCAGGCCAAAACCGCCCTGACAGAAGCCAAAGAGCAAGCCAGCCTGTGGCAGACGCAGGTGATTCGCTAAACCAGTGCCCTCAATGCAGCGCCCCCTATGAAACGATAAGGCATCGCAGATGAAACTTTCTCGCCGTTCACTTCTGGCATCGGCGGGTGCCTTGCCATTCACCATGCCGGCCGCCTACGCCGCGGCAGCCGATATGTATGATGTGCCGCTGCACGCTGATGCGCGGATCATCCACATCACCGACACCCACGCTCAGGCCAACCCGGTGCAGTTCCGCGAGCCTTCGGTGAATATTGGGGTGGGCGCTGCCAGTGGCCGGCCGCCGCATCTGGTGGGCGAGGCGTTTTTAAAATATTTCGATATTCCGGCGGGCGGTCCGGCAGCGCATGCCTTCACCTTCCTGGATTTTGAGCGTGCCGCGCATAAATACGGCCCGATGGGCGGGTTCGCGCATCTGAAAACCCTGATCGACCGGTTACGCAACCAGGCCGGGGCTTCGCGCACTTTGCTGCTGGATGGCGGCGACCTCACCCAAGGCTCGGGCGTTGCCAATCTCTCCGGTGGCCAGGACATGATCGCGCTGGCCAATATTTTGGGCACCGATGTGCTGACCGGCCATTGGGAATTTACTTATGGCGAGGACGGGCTGGCGAAGTTGATCGCCGCCTTCAATGGCAAGTTTATCGCGCAGAACGTGTTCCTCACTGATGACGCGGCGTTTGCCAACAAACCGGCGTTTGATGCTGCTTCCGGCCATGTGTTTGCGCCGTTTACCATCCGCGAGATGGGCGGCTACCAGATCGGCGTGATCGGCCAGGCCTTTCCGTACGTGCCGATCGCGCATCCTGGCCGCTTTGTGCCGGACTGGACGTTTGGGATTCACCCCGACACGATGCAGAAGAGTGTGAATGACCTGCGCAATAACCATAAGGTTGATGCGGTGGTGCTGCTCTCGCACAACGGTATGGACACCGACCTCGCGCTGGCCGCCCAGGTCAGCGGCATCGACATCATCATGGGCGGGCATACGCATGATGCCGTGCCGATACCACAGATTGTCAAAAATCCCGGCGGCAAAACATTTGTGACCAACGCAGGCTCGGCCGGCAAGTTTGTCGCGGTGCTGGATTTGTCGCTGGCCAAGGGTGCGCTGAAGGGCCTGCAATACCGGCTGCTGCCGGTGTATGCCAACGAGATCAAACCCGACCCGGTGATGGCCGCTGAGATCACCAAATGGCGCGCCCCGCATCAGGCGATGCTGGAGGAGAAGCTCGCGGATGTGGAAACCCTGCAGTACCGGCGCGGTAATTTTACCGGCACCATGGACCAGATGATCTGCGATGCGCTGCTACAGGAGATGGACGCTGAGATCGTGCTCTCGCCCGGCTTCCGCTGGGGCAATACGGTGCTGGCGGGCGGGCCGATGACGATGGAGGATTTACTTTCTGAGACCGCGATGACGTACGGCGATGTGTATGTCTCGATGATGACCGGGGCGCAGATCAAGGCGGCGATGGAGGATGTCTGCGACAATCTCTTCAACCCCGATCCGTTCTACCAGCAAGGCGGCGACATGGTGCGGGTTGGCGGCATGAATTACGCCTGTGCACCGAACGAGAAAATCGGCAACCGCATCTCCGAGATGACGCTGAGCAACGGCCAGGTGCTGGACGCCGCCAAGACCTACAAAGTTGCCGGCTGGGCCTCGGTCTCGCAGCCGCAGAACACCCCGCCAGTATGGGATGTGGTGGCGAAATACCTGCGCGACAAAAAGACCGTGCGGATTACCAAACCGAATGTCACCAAGGTCATCGGCATCGGCAAAAACGCCGGGTATGCTCCGTGAGATTCACCGTGAGACGCACCGTGAGACGCACCATGAGACGCGCCATAAAACGCGCCGCGCTGTCGGCAGCTTTTGCGGGGCTGCTCGGGGCGGCGATGTTACCCGCCGCGGCGCTGGCGCAGTCACCACCGGCACCAACGCCGCTGCCTTCAAACGCGCCGTTCGCCACCCAAAAACTGCTGTTGCAACTCTCCGATGCTGACATGGCCAAGCAAAAACTGGTCATCAGTGTCGCCAACAGTATCCTCAAGGACTTCGGGCCCGACAATGTTTCCATCGTCGTCGTCGCCTACGGCCCCGGCGTGCAGATATTATTCGCAGGCAGCCCCGAGCGCATCGCCGTCGACAGCCTGATCGCCCAAGGTGTCGAGTTCGACGTTTGCATGAACACCATCAACACCATAACCCGCGACACCGGCCACACCCCAGACCTAAACCCCAAAGTCGTCCCCGTCCCCTACGGCGTCGGACGCATCATGCAACTCGTCCAAAAAGGCTACATCCTCGACAGACCATAAAAAAAACGCAGGCTTAAAAAAAACCTGCGTTTTTTTACGGTGATAATTACTTAAAAATTACGAGGCAGGCGCCCAGATCTGGCACCAGGCGGTTGGGCTAATCGGGCCGGCGACGGCTTTGCACAAGCCGTTTGCGGTGGCCGGAGTACCCGGGATGTAAAGCGAGCAGTTTGAGCACTGATGCGTGCCGTTCGGATGGTCAACGTACCCAACGGAGGACGGCGCCATCGAGCCGCCATCGGCTTTCGCAGTTTGTGTCGAGGCAATGCCAACAATTGCAGCGAGCCCAGCGAGAGTAGTGGCATTTTTCAGAACGTCAAATGCTTTTTGATCATCGAGTGGAATCTCGCCTATATTC
>NCFD01000076.1 GCA_002281005.1 Acidocella sp. 35-58-6
ACCCAACACAGCGCCGATCACATTGAACGGTTCAGCCGCGGTGACCGAGCCGTTACCAGCCAGGCCGGGAATTAACGTCATCAAGCCAGTGCCAGCCGCCTGATGGCAACCTTGACAATCTGCCGCATAAACCTTGGCTCCGTTGGCTTTTGCTGCTGCCAATGCTTCCGGTGTTCCGGCGCTAGGCGGGGTACTGCGCGGTGGGGTGATGGTTTGCAAATAGGTGGCGATATCCTGCACGTCAGATTTTGGAATCTGGCTCATGCTATATTGTACCACCTCGCCCATCGGGCCGTAGGCCGAACCTTTTTTGGCGTTACCGCCCGCATAAAGGTAAGCCACCAGATCATCCTGGCTCCAACCACCCACACCATAGGTTTTGTCGGAGGAGATATTTGGCGCGTAGAAACTATCAATCGGTGCCCCGGCGAGGGATTGATCAGCGATCAGCCCGCTCATGAAATTGCGCGGCGTGTGGCATTCCCCGCAATGGCCCAATGCCTCGGTCAGATACGCACCGTTTTTAATCTGGTCATTCCAGCTTGGGTCCATCGTCATCGGCCCCGAGCGGAAAAACAAAATCCGCCAGCCCAGCAACACCGGCCGCTGATTGAAGGGGAACATCATGGAGCTTGGCGTCTCAGCGACCTTAACCGGCGGCAGCGAGAATAAATACGCCTTGATTGCCATCACGTCCTGATAGGTCAGCTTGGTGTAGGACGTGTAAGGCATCGCCGGATAGATGAACTTGGGAAACACCAGGTACGAGCGTCCAGGGCTGGTGCCGTAATGCAAGGCATTCCAGAACTGCTTGTCAGTCCAGTTACCGATACCGGTATCCTTGTCAGCGGTGATATTCGGAGATGCCAGCCCGCCAAACGGCGTGTTCATTACCAGGCCACCGGAGAATGGCGCATGGTTAGGGCCGGTATGGCAGGGCATACAATCGGCGGCGAGGGTCAGGTACTTGCCTCGGGCGATCAAGGCGGCTTGATCAGTGGGCAACGGTGCCAGGCTGGCAGCCGGGGCGCCGGTGTTATCCGAGCTGAGAGCGACCTTCGCGGTCACCGTCCCGCCCAGCAATACCACCAGTGCCGCAACACCCCACATAGCCTTTGAAAACTTCGGCAAACCAAAAGACATGACTGGCACCCATACAAAAAGCGCGCTTAGACACGCGCGGTTCAGACCTTATTTCGCCATATTTTGAAAACGATCAAGTCTCTCCCCCTGAAAGTTTTGTTGGCGCTGGGTAAAGTTCCGCTGAAGAGACCGAAGGTGCCATGATCTGTGTCAATGTGCCGTCCCGCATCGCGCGGAAAAAGCACGATCGCCGCCCGGTATGGCACGCCACGCCCGTCTGTTCCACCTGCAGCAATATCGTGTCGCCGTCGCAGTCGATCCGCAGGTCAACCAGCTTCTGGGTCTGGCCGGAGCTTTCGCCCTTGCGCCATAATTTGCCCCGGCTGCGCGAATAATAGCAGACTTGCCCGGTTTTAAGCGTCTCGGTGATCGATTCGCGGTTCATCCAGGCCATCATCAGTACTTCGCCGGTGTCATAGGCCTGGGCAATCGCCGGGATTAGCCCGTCATCATTGAACTCCAAACTGTCGAACAAATCGCTCATTTTGCCAGCATCCCATTGGTCAGGCAGGTTTCATCGAAGCGGGCGATAATCCTGCCGTCGTGCGGCGGCAAATCAGCCTTGCCGTCCTTGTAGTCAATCCGGCTGATCAGATCATGGATAATCGCCAGACGGGCGGCTTTTTTGTCATTGGCACGTACCACCATCCATGGCGCATCGGCGCTATCGGTCAGCCGCAGCATGGTGTCGCGGGCTTTGGTATAATCATCCCAGTGTTTCAGGGCTTTCTCGTCGATCGGGCTGATCTTCCATTGTTTCAGCGGGTCCTCGTGCCGGTCCTCCAAGCGGTGTTTTTGCTCTTTGCGGTCAATATCGAGGTAATATTTCAATAATTTGATCCCAGCTTCGGCCAGCATATGCTCAAACACCGGCACGTTGCGCAGGAATTCGTCATATTGCGTTTGGGAGCAAAACCCCATCACATGCTCCACCCCCGCCCGGTTGTACCAGCTGCGGTTAAAAATCACGATCTCCCCCGCCGCCGGCAAATGTGCCACGTAACGCTGGAAATACCATTGCGTTTCCTCACGGTCGGAGGGTTTGGGCAACGCCACCACCCTGATATCGCGCGGCGAGAGATGCTCGATGATCCGCTTGATCGTGCCATCCTTACCCGCGCCGTCCCGGCCCTCCAGAATAATCAGCACCTTTTCGCCGCGTGAAATTACGTGGCGCTGCAATTTCACCAGTTCTACCTGCAACTCATGCAGCTTGAGGCTATATGTTTCGGGCCGTTTTGCAGGCTTCGGGTGTTTGGCCATCTGATCCTCGGCTGGGGTTCTTGATTCTGTCATATAGGTCATGGCAGGCCGCCACGCGACAGAAAGGCAAAACATAATTATAGCTGGCGCCAACTCAGAATGAATGGGTGGACGCCATGTTATTTGAAATAAGCCTCGGGATCATCGCCTTATTGGTAGCCAGCGGGATCGTGGCGATTTACCTCCACGATATTCGCCAGACCCAGCACACCATTTTGCGGAATTACCCGGTGATCGGCCATGTCCGTTACTTTGCCGAGACCTGGGGCACTTATATGCGCCAATACCAATATCTGCCGGACTGGTCGGAGCGTCCGTTCAACCGGCTGGAACGCTCCTGGGTGTACCGCTCGGCGAAGGGGGTTTCCAATCTGATCAGCTTTGGCTCAGAGAATGTCCCGAGTTTCGTGTTTCGCAACGCCGCCTTTCCGGTGCTGGACTCTGAAAAACGCAGCTATCCCGGCAAGCTCATCGGTATTGCCAGCGGCCCCGGTGCCTCACGGGAACCATTTGTTGCTAAAAACTTCTTCAATATTTCCGGCATGAGCTACGGTGCTCTCAGCCACGCCGCCGTCACCGCCCTCTCGCGCGGGGCCAAGCTGTCCGGTGTGTGGATGGGCACCGGCGAGGGCGGATTATCGAAATTCCACCTCGAAGGTGGCGGTGATATCGTGATGCAGATCGGCACCGCCAAGTATGGTGTGCGCGAGGCCGATGGCTCGCTCTCTGAGGATCGTTTGCGGACCATTGCGGCCTATCCCCAGGTGCGGATGTTTGAAGTGAAGCTGGCGCAAGGGGCCAAGCCCGGCAAAGGCGGTATTCTGCCGGCCAACAAGGTCACCCCAGAGATCGCCGAAATCCGCGGGATTCCGGTGGGGCAGGATAGCATCAGCCCGAACCGCCATACCGACATCGGCAGCATCGCCGAATTGGGGGCCTTCGTGAACCGCGTGCGTAGCGTCACCGGCAAGCCGGTGGGGGTGAAGTTCGTGGTTGGCGACCCTGGGTTTGTCGATGAATGGTTCGAGGATTGCGTGACCCATCCCGAGCATTGCCCGGATTACATCCATGTCGATGGCGGCGAGGGGGGCACTGGTGCGGCACCAGCTTCACTGACTGATTATGTTGGCTTGCCGATCACCCAAGCGCTGCCCATCGTGGCGGCGTTGCGGGCCGAACATGGGTTGAAAGAGCGCATCCGGATTCTGGCGGCGGGCAAATTGGTGACACCTGATAAAGTCGCCTGGGCGCTCTGCATGGGGGCAGATTTTGTCAGCTCGGCACGCGGCTTCATGTTCGCGCTCGGCTGCATTCAGGCGATGAAATGCGGCTCCGGCAATTGCCCCACCGGCGTCACCGCCGTGAACCCCAAGCTGATCGCCGGGCTGGATTCCATGGATAAAGGTGTGCGGGTCGCCAACTACGCCCTGCGTATGCAAGACGAAGTGGCGATCATCGCGCATTCCTGCGGCCTGACTGACCCCTCAGGGTTTTTACCCCGGCATGTAACGGAGTCCGAGCGCGGCGTCGGCGGTTTCCGGGCCCCGGTTGGATGAGGCTTTGGCTTGGTTTATTCAGCCTCGCCGCCGGCTGCAATATCATCCTCGGCTGGCACGGCTGGCCGGAGGTTTTCTCCGGTAGCCTGAACGACCCCGACAGCTATATGCGGCTGGAACGTATTCTGCAGGGCATCCAGCAGCGGCATCTGGTCATCAACGTGGCGCGCGATGATTCCGGCGCTGGGGTGATGGTGGAATGGTCGCGCCTGCTCGATGCTTTCATCTGGGCGCTGGCGCTGCCGTTTGTGCCAGCGCTCGGCTGGCATCATGCGTTGCTGGTGGCTGGGGATATGCTCAGCCCGCTCGGCATCGGCTTGCTGGGGGGGGCGCTGGCCTTTGTTATCGAGCCCTTCGTGGCGCGGCCATTCCTGTTCGCCACCGCCGTTGCGGCGGCGGTGCTGCCGGGCCTGCAAACTTTTGCCGAACCCGGCGTGGTGCATTATCACATCCTGCTGCTGGTTTTTATCGCGCTAACCACAGGTTTTGTGATTCGGGCCTGGCACGGCGAGCGCTGGCACGGCTTTCTGGCCGGGGTTTGCGGTGGGCTGGCGATCTGGCTCACGCCCGAGACCATGCCGTTTATTCTGATGGCGTTCGCAGTGCTGCTGGGGCGCTGGTGGCACGAGAAAAACGGCAGCGTCATTGCCGCCTGTGCCGCCGGATTTATTGATGTTCTGGGGTTTGGCTTGGCGCTGGACCCGCCCGAGGGCGGCTATAACACGCTGGAGATCGACCGTTTATCCCTGATTTACGTGATTCTGGGGTTGTTGTTGCTGGTGGGTGGTTTGTGTCTGTGGCGGATTGATCACTGGAAGCCCGCAAAACTGCACCGCCCGTTCGGGGTGGCGCTGATGGCAGCGTTGTTGATCGCCTGGGTGGTGGCGTTCCCGCAGGTGGCGATGGGGCCGTACGGGTTGATGAGCCATGACGATTACCATCGGTTTTTCGGGGTGATGATGGAGCTGCAACCATTACACGGTCTGCACGATTTCATGCCTTTCCTGTTCCCTGGCTGCCTGGCGCTGATGTACGGCATTTTCCGAACCGTCAGGGCGGGTAGCGCGCAGGCCAGGGTCATATGGCTGTATGTATCGGTGGTGCTGCTGCTGGCTCTGATTCTGGCAAAGAAATTCATTTTGTTTGTGGGTTTTCCTGCAGAAATCACTGCGGCTCTGCTGGGCGTGATGCTGAGTGACGTCACCTGGCGGTTTCGAGAGTCGCCGCTCAAGGCCATGCTGGCGCGGCTTGGTGCGATCGCCGGGATACTGGTTATCCCACTTCTGCCGGTCTTCCCGGCGAGTGGACAAAGTCCCACGCTCCCCGCACCGTCATGCGACCTGCGGCACATCGATACGATGTTGGCACCGATAAACACCGCCATCACGCTGGCGCCGCCTGATGCCGCACCGGAACTATTGTTCCGCACCCAGGTGACCACGGTCGGCTCATTGTATCAGCATGGCGTGCCGGGATTTTTACGCCTCAGTAATGCTTGGCGCACGGTGCCCGGCTCTGCCGTTCCAGCTTCGGTTATCGCCACCAAAGCCAGTTATGTTTTGTTCTGCGGCAGTCCCGTTCGTAACCTGATCGTTGATGATCTGCCGGAAACCACTTTGTGGGACGACCTCAACAACAATCAACCGCCGCCATGGTTGCATTTGCAGTCACAGGATTTAACCAGCGGCTGGCGGCTGTATAAAATTATCCAGTAACTTTACCGCCGTGCATGGGGGCTGCAACGCCCGTGGTGCTGGGCAGTGAGAGCGGCAAGCCGCGCAGGCTGCGAACCGCCAAAAATCCGAAGCATTGCGCCTCCAGCGCATCGCCGTCCCACCCGACGGCCTCAACCGCCGCCACAGGGGCCTCGAATGCCGCTGTTAATCCCGCCATGATCACCGGATTTTTGCGTCCGCCACCGCACACTAAAACTTGCCTTGGCCGCTCCGGCAGCGCAGTGCCCGCAATGGCCGCCACTGTAAAAGCTGCCAGTGTAGCAGCGCCATCGCCCGGGTTCAGCCCCTCGGTTGCTTGCGCAACCAATGTTGAAAATGTCAGCCGGTCGAGTGATTTCGGCGCGGGCAGGGCGAAGTAGGGGTGTGAGAGCAGTTGCGCCAGCCGATCATGCTGCACGTGGCCTGAAGCCGCCAGAGCGCCGTTTTTATCAAAGGCCGCCCCGGTATGGCGCAGCGCCCAATCATCAAGCGGACCATTGCCAGGCCCGGTATCGCAAGCCAAAATTGCCCCATCGGCTCCCAGCCAGGTGATGTTCGCCACGCCGCCAATATTCACGATGAGCAATGGTTTTGGCAGTGATGCCGCCATGGCGGCATGAAACAGCGGCACCAAGGGGGCGCCCTGACCGCCCGCGGCGACATCAGCGCTCCGAAAATCATAAACCACCTTGGTCCGGGTAAGGCGCGCGAGGCCTGCGGCATCGCCGATCTGCCAGGTGCGCCGGCGCACCGGATCATGCAAAATCGTCTGGCCGTGAAAGCCAATGACATCGGCACCC
>NCFD01000441.1 GCA_002281005.1 Acidocella sp. 35-58-6
CCCCCGCATCGTGCCGATCATGCCGGCCAGCTCGCCCCGTGCGCGGTTCTGCTCCAGCGTGGCGGCGTGGAGATTGCCCGCCGCATCGCGCATCAGCTCGTTGCCTTCATGGGCGATGGCTTGCCGGTGCTGCTCCGGCGTCAGCCGCAGCGCCGGGTGTTTTTCAATCACATCGAGCCGCCCAACAACGGCGGCCAGCGCCTGCGCGACTTTCCCGACATCGGATCGGTAATCCGGCGGCGCCGCAGGCAGGCTTTCCTTCAGAGTGCCAGGCAGCGCCTCCACGGCCCGGCGCATGACGGACACCTCGGCCCGTAAATCCTCAAACGCCCGCGCCGGATCGCCAACCTGGTCGTCGTCCAAATCACCGCCCATATCTTCCCTCTCTTTGCTTTAGCGCTTCACAGCCCTAATTCTTGCCCGTATCCCCGCCCGATGCTCTGACCTATCGCCCGCTCCACGGTCGGCGCTTGCAGCACCCGGCCCAGCCAGGAGCCGGGCGTAATCCCTAACGTCTTGGCCTGCGCCCGCATCACCGACTCAAGCTGCGGATCGCGTTTCAGGGCACCGGCGATGCTTTTCAGCTCGGCCGCAATCTTGCCGCGGGCTTCGGCCTGCTCCCAGCCCCCAAGCCGCTCATGCTGCGCCTCCAAGCGATGGCATACCTTCACCAGCCGCGCGGCATACAACTCCGGTTCCCGGTTCACCCGCTCCTCGTGCTTGATGCCAGCCGCCAGTTGCCCGGCCCGTTCCCGCCCCTGCAATTCGGTCATCGCCCGCTGGGTCGCGGGCTCATAGGCCAAGGCCGCCCGCAAATCGCGCAACGCACCAGGCCGGACTTCATCCAGCGCCGCCCCCGCCTCGCGCAATGCCTGCTTTTGCGAATCCAGCACAGGCAAGTTTTCCGCACGCATCAACCCGATATCGGACCAGGCCCGTGCGTAGCGGTCCACCGCCTGCTCCAGCCGCGCCGCCGGATCGGCCCGTACCTGTGCGGCCCCAACGCCCAGACCTGCCTCGGCCGAGGGACGG
>NCFD01000442.1 GCA_002281005.1 Acidocella sp. 35-58-6
CAGCGCGGCCTTGCCATAGCCTTCCACCACCTCGCCGGAACCGGCACGGCGGATGATTTCTTCTGTCAGCAGCGCCCCGAGCACGGGGGCGATGGCCATGATCTCGGGCGTTAAATCCTCCACGAAACCGCGACCCGCCCAGGGGTTGGCGATCACCGCCGCCGCGCCGAACAGATAATGCGGGGTGGGGGCCTCCTTGCCGCCTTCGATAAGGACTTTTTCGTCGTAACCGACGATCTTGCGCAGCTTCAACATGGGGATCTCTTGAGGTATGCCAGATGATGGTATGCCAGAACGGTCGACCTGATCCGGCCGTCACGGCCGGCGCGGGTCGCTCAATGCGACAGGATCTTGGACAGGAACAGCTTGGCGCGGTCGCTCTTGGGCGCATCGAAGAAAAGCTGGGTGGGGGTGTCCTCGACGATCTCGCCGCGATCCATGAACACCACCCGGTTGGCGACCTTGCGGGCAAAGCCCATCTCGTGGGTCACCACCATCATGGTCATGCCCTCCTGCGCCAGCGCCACCATCACATCCAGCACCTCGGTAATCATTTCCGGGTCCAGCGCCGAGGTGGGCTCGTCGAACAGCATGGCGATGGGGTCCATGGCCAAGGCGCGGGCGATGGCGATGCGCTGCTGCTGGCCGCCGGACAGGTGCATGGGGTATTTGCCCGCATGGGCCGCCATGCCCACCCGCGCCAGCAGCATGTCGGCCTTCTTGCGGGCCTCCTCGCGGCTGCGCTTGAGCACCTTTTCCTGCCCCACGCACAGATTTTCCAGCACGGTCATGTGCGGGAATAGTTCGAAGTGCTGGAACACCATGCCGACGCGCGAGCGCAGCTTGGGCAGGTCGGCCTTGCCGTCGGTGACCAGTTGGCCGTCGATGCGGATCTCGCCGTCATCCACCGGCTCCAGGGCATTCACGCACTTGATGAGCGTCGACTTACCGGATCCGGACGGCCCGCAGACGACGACCACTTCGCCCGCCTTGACGGCGACCGAGCATTGCTTGAGCACCT
>NCFD01000443.1 GCA_002281005.1 Acidocella sp. 35-58-6
CCAGCTCGTCAAACTCACCAATGAGCGCGAGCAGGCTGGCCTGACCACCGCGCTCGATGTCGCCAATGCCCGCGCCGCGCAGGCACAAATCGCTAGCCAGATACCAACCCTCACCACCCAGCGCGACACGCTGATCGGCCAGATCGGCTTGCTGCTCGGCGTCACCCCGGTCTCACTTCCGGCTGATCTCACCACCCCTGAAGCTGTGCCGCTGGCCCCGCCCGTGGTGCCGGTGGGCCTGCCGTCGGATTTATTGCGCCGCCGCCCCGATGTGCGCGAGGCCGAAGCCGCCTTGCATGAGGCAACCGCTGAAACCGGCGTCGCTGTCGCCAGCTTCTTCCCTGACATTTCACTCTCAGGCTCGGTCAGCCTGCAGGCATTGCAGCTCAAAAACCTTAATGAGTTCAAGGCGATCACCTATGCGGTTGGCCCCGAAATCACCATTCCGCTGTTTGAGGGCGGGCAATTGATGGGACAGTTGCATCTGCGCAAGGCCCAGCAGAGGGAAGCCGCCCTGAACTACGCCAAAACCGTTCTAACAGCGTTTTATCAGGTGGATGTTGCGCTGGTTACGTATAATCAGGAGCACGCCACCCTGGATCAATTGGTGATCGAGACCAAGCAAAGTCGCCTCGCGCTGGATTTGGCCGAAGACCAATACCGTCAAGGCCTGGCCGATTATTTAACCGTGCTAACCGCCCAGCAAAGCTACCTGGGCGCCCAGCAGGCCGAGGCAAGCTCGCTCGCCAAGGTCTCAACCGACCTGGTCACTCTCTATCAAGCCCTCGGCGGCGGCTGGGAAGGCACCTACCCCGACGCACCAGCGGCTAAATAATACAGGTTAAAAAACCGTACAGCTCCGGCCAAGGGCGGGTACAATGCCATGTGTGAAAGTCCTTTTGTCGCAATAACAAAAGGACTTTTACTTATGAAATTCTCTCCAACTCTTGCCGCCCTTTGTATTTCGGGTCTGGTGGCTTCCAGCCTGCCGGCCTTTGCCTATAGCGGTGAATCACT
>NCFD01000444.1 GCA_002281005.1 Acidocella sp. 35-58-6
ACCGCCATGTGACCAGGGGTTGCAGCGCAATATGCGCCAAACCATCAGCCGAACGCTTTTAAAAAATCCCCGGAACATGCGACAACCTAAAACGTGAATCGCCCTCTAAGTTATTGATAAGAGACTGATTCACGTCTTGAGAATAATCGCAACGCGACCCATCCTCCAACGATCAGGCTTTAAACTGGCGTGGGCTCGGGGACACCGACTTTGCGCAAAACCGCTTCGATCTGGCGCTCAACCTCGTCCATATCAGCCATGCCGTCGACAGTGAATAAGCGGTTTTTGGCCCGGTAATACGGAAGAATCGGCACGGTATCGGCGTTATAGGCCTCCATACGGGCATGCACGGTCTCGGCCTTGTCATCCGGACGGCGGGAGAACTCGGTCGACCCACATTTATCACACACACCCGCGACATGCGGCTGCTTGAACTTATCATGATACCCTGCCCCGCATTTAGCGCAGGTGAAGCGGCCGCTTATGCGCTCCACCAGCATGGCTTCATCGACCTTCAGTTCAATCACCGCGTCGAGGTCGACCTTGGTGTCATGCAGTAATTTATCCAGCGCCTCTGCCTGCGGAACAGTGCGGGGAAAGCCATCGAGAATAAATCCATTCGCGCAATCCGGCCGGCTGATGCGCTCAGCGATCATCCTGATGATCAGATCATCAGACACCAGAGCGCCAGCCGCCATAATCCCCTTGGCCTCAAGCCCTATGGGCGAGCCTGCCTTAACTTCTGCCCGCAGCATGTCGCCCGTCGAAATCTGGGCTACCCCATAGCGGGTCTCCAGAAGCTTGGATTGAGTGCCTTTACCGGCACCCGGTGGGCCTAAGAGAATCAGTTCCATCGAGAGTTTCCTTTTTTTATTTTCGACTTTTGCCGCGGTTTTTACGAATCAGCCCTTCATATTGGTGTGCCAGCAAATGCGACTGAATCTGGCTCACAGTATCCATGGTCACTGAAACAATGATCAGAATTGAAGTGCCACCAAAGTAAAACGGCAAGC
>NCFD01000445.1 GCA_002281005.1 Acidocella sp. 35-58-6
ACCACCACATTTGAAGGCGCGGCCCTGGCCTTTCAAAGCTCACTGAGTAACGAGGTCTTCCTGGTGCTGGCAGCCCTCATTGCGGTTTATATCGTGCTGGGTGTGCTTTATGAGAGTTTTATTCATCCGGTTACCATACTTTCAACCTTGCCGTCCGCCGGGATTGGCGCGTTGCTGTTTTTATGGATAGCCGGTGATGGGCTGGATGTTATCGGCATCATCGGCATCGTGCTGCTCATAGGTATCGTAAAAAAGAATGCGATCATGATGATCGACTTTGCGTTGCACGCCGAACGCAATGAGGGAAAATCCCCGCGCGATGCCATCTATGAAGCCTGTATGCTGCGGTTTCGCCCGATTCTCATGACCACCGTCGCGGCCATGCTGGCCGCCGTGCCGTTATGGCTCGGCGGTGGTCAGGGCGCTGAATTGCGTGCCCCTTTAGGTCTAGCCATCATCGGTGGCCTGATGGTCAGCCAGGTCCTCACCTTGTTCACCACGCCGGTGATATATTTGGCGTTTGATTCCCTGGCGCAGCGTATCAGGCAACGTGCCGCATGAACTTAAGCGCCATCTTCATCAAGCGGCCAGTTGCGACAACGCTGCTGACAGTCGGCATTGCGCTCAGCGGTGCGCTGGCTTTTTTCAAACTGCCGGTGGCACCGCTTCCTAATATCTCGTTTCCGACCATCCAGGTGACAGCCTCTCAGGCCGGTGCCAGCCCCAGTACCATGGCGTCTTCGGTGGCCGGACCTCTGGAGCGGCGTCTCGGCGTTATTTCCGATGTGACTGAAATGACCTCACAGAGTGGCGTCGGCATTACACGGATTACTCTGCAATTCGGGCTTGACCGTAACATCGATGGCGCCGCGCGTGATGTTGAAGCCGCCATTCAGGCCGCCCGGGCAGACCTGCCCAGCACGCTACGTGCCAACCCAGCATACGAGAAAGTTAACCCTGCCGACGCGCCGATCATGATCCTGGCGCTGACCTCCAACACGCTCAGCCGCGG
>NCFD01000077.1 GCA_002281005.1 Acidocella sp. 35-58-6
GCCCGCATAGTACGAAACATCGGCAGCCTTTGCTCGAATGTGAGCCCGATGGCGGAGTTCACGATGAAAAGTCCCACGGCGAAAGAGAGAAATCCGAATGCAGTCAGATTTAGATGAAAGCTGTCGGTCAAACGCTCAAGACCGCTTTCCGCGTCGGGAGCAACCAACTGCAAACGCTCGCCCGCGATGTCCCGCAAGGGCCGCATGGGCCCGAGAGCCTTCGGCGCAACAAGCAGACGCGAAATTTGATCTGCTTTTCCCAAAGCACGTTGCGCGACGCCGATATCCACCACCATCGATCCCGAAGGCTCAGTCACCGTCAGGCCGGCGCCAATCGCCGCCGCCATCGGCTCCTCGATCAGCAATACTTTCCGCGCTCCAGCGGATTCCGCGGATTCCTGAATCGCCCGGCGTTCCACCGCGGTCGAGCCGGAGGGGACGCAAATAATAATCAGCGGCGAGGCAAAACCACGGCGATTATGCACCTTGCGGATAAAATGCTTGATCATTTCCTCCGCCACTTCGAAATCGGCGATCACGCCATCCCGCAATGGCCGGATGGCCTGAATATTGCCTGGTGTCCGGCCCAGCATCTGCTTAGCCTCCTCACCCACGGCCAGCACATGCTTGCGGCCCTTCACATCGGCGATAGCGACGACAGACGGCTCAGCGAGCACAATCCCCCGGCCTTTGACATAAACCAGCGTATTGGCGGTACCGAGGTCGATGGCCATGTCGGCTGACATGATCCCTAGAATTCGAGCAAACATTAACATCCTTCCTACGCATTTGGGACGCAAGCTCACATGGTCCCGCAGGCAGGCTGGGCTTACAGAACTGCTCCTACCCCTGCAAGTGCGGTAACCCGCACGTCTGCTCAGCTTTGCTGCAAATCCTGGATCGCGAACCTAAGCACTTCATTAAGCTTTTGTTAGAGCACGGGGTTAAGGCTGGAAATCATTATTTCCCGAAAAATATAGCAGCTATGATGCAACAATCAGGAGCACTCATCATGCTGCGCAAATTCACCGCACCGGCTTTGCTGGTTTTATCCCTCTCCACCTTGGCAGGCTGCGGCTATTCGCCTGGTCACCGGGCGCTGACCGGTGGCGCGATCGGCGCCGCGGGGGGTGCCATCGTGGGGGCCGCCACTGGCATGGGTGCCGGAACAGGTGCCCTGATCGGCGCCGGTGCTGGTGCCCTGACAGGCGCTGCCACCACCCATGACCAGCTCAATCTTGGGCGCTGAACAGGAATGGCCGGGCATCACCCGGCCATTCATCGCCGTTTAGCTCGCCAGCGCCGCCGGTGCGGTGCGGGCGCGCTTCACCAGTAGCTTATTCAACGCGTGCAAATAGGCCCGCGCCGCCGCCACAATGGTATCAGTATCAGCGCCCTGGCCATCCACCAGCTTGCCGTCTCCCTCCAGCCGCACCGAGCATTTTGCCTGCGCGTCAGTGCCTTCAGTAACGGCACCCACCGAGAACAAACGTAATTCTGCCGTGTGCGGGAAAATCGCGTGAATAGCATTGAACGTGGCATCCACCGGGCCGTCACCCAGCGCCTCGGCGGTGTGTATGGTGCCATCCACATCCAGCTCCAGCAACGCCCGCGGCTTGGCTTTCGAGCCCGCCCACAATTCCAATGAGACGAATTTAATCCGCTGATGGTCGCGCATCACCTCGTCATCGACCAGCGCCACAATGTCATCGTCGTAAACAATCTTCTTGCGGTCAGCCAAGTCCTTGAACCGGCGGAACGCATCGTTCAGCGCGTTGTCGCCCAATTCGCCGTAACCCAGCGTCGCCAATTTATCGCGGAACGCCGCCCGGCCGGAATGCTTGCCCATCACCAGCGATGTTTTTTGCCAGCCCACGCTCTCAGGCGTCATGATTTCGTAGGTGGCAGCGTTCTTCAGCATACCGTCCTGATGGATGCCCGATTCATGCGCGAATGCATTGCGCCCCACAATCGCCTTGTTGGGCTGCACGTCGAACCCGGTGATGGTGGCCAGCAGTTTGGAGGTGCGTAAAATCCGCGTGGTATCAATGTTGTGCACATAAGGCGCCACATCCGGGCGGGTGCGAATCGCCATCGCGACCTCCTCCAACGCCGCATTGCCGGCCCGCTCACCGATGCCATTGATAGTGCACTCAATCTGCCGCGCCCCGGCGGCTACCGCCGCCAGAGTGTTCGCCACCGCCAGCCCTAAATCATTATGGCAGTGGGTCGAGAAAATCGCTTTCTCAGCGCCTGGCACCCGCGCACGCACCATGTTGAAAATCCGCGCCATATCCTCCGGCACCGCATAACCCACGGTATCGGGGATATTGATGGTGGTGGCCCCCGCCGCGATCGCGGCTTCCACACAGCGGCATAAAAAATCTGCATCGGTGCGGCTGCCATCCTCGGCGGACCATTCCACATCATCGGTGAAGTCCCGCGCCAGTGTTACGGAAGCCGTCACCGCCGCCAGCACCGCATCCGGCTCCATCCGCAATTTATACTTCATGTGCAGTGGCGAGGTGGAGATGAACGTGTGGATCCGCTTGCGCTCAGCCGCCCTCACGGCCTCCCCGGCCCGAATGATATCCGCCGAGCCAGACCGCGCCAGCCCGGCGATCACTGGGCCTTTCACGGTCTCCGCAATGGTTTTCACGCTGTCAAAATCGCCGATGCTGGCGATCGGGAACCCGGCTTCGATCACATCGACCCCCAGTTCGGCCAGCATTTCCGCCATCCGCACTTTTTCGTCGAGATTCATCGAAAACCCCGGCGACTGTTCGCCGTCACGCAACGTGGTGTCGAACATGATCACGCGATTAGCGCCGATCTGGCCGAAATTAGGATGATTAATGCTCATAAACTTGCTCCGCTTTACGCTCAGGATGCCAATGGGAATTTAACTGGGGCATTTCCCCTGAACGTTGCCGGCTGACGATAAGGCCGCGCGGCTTGACTACGCCCAGGGGTGCGTAAGTCGAAGGAGGAGTCCAAAAATGGTCTCGGGCGATGCCATAATGTTCAATTAGGCCAATCGGGCGACGCTCGCAAGGCAAACCGCACATAAAAAACCCGGCATCGCCAGGGGCCATGCCGGGTTTGGGGACTAAAACCCTCAGCCTGCCGAGGTTCGTAGTCGCGCCATTTCCTCTTTCAACCGCAATTTCTCCAGTTTTAACTTGGCCAACTGCCCATCATCGGGGCGCGGGCGGGAATCCTCTAAGTGAATTTTCGTCTCCAAACTGGCGTGACGCTCTTTGAGCGCTTCGATATGCGATTGTAAGCTCATGATGCCTCCTGAAAAAGTGGAGTAGGCGAAGTTGCCGTATCAAATCCGGGGAGCCCCGGACTTTTGAGGCTAATCCCATTGCCACATCTTTGTCATCTGAATAAACGCTCACTCAAATCGTTTCACCAAAGATTTCGGTTCCAGCCGACAAGGATTCGCTCTATGGCTCCGCCATGCTGACCGACAAAGACAACCTCCTCCGCCGTTTGCATGCACTGCGCAGCGAACATCGGGACCTCGATACCGTGATCGCCCGCATCACTGAGCACAGCCCGCTCGACCAGTTGCAAATCCAGCGGCTGAAAAAGCGCAAACTCGGCCTCAAGGATGAAATCGCCTGGCTAGAAAGCCGCCTGATCCCGGACCGCACGGCATGAATAAACCCCTGGTTGGTATCATTATGGGCAGCCGGTCAGACTGGCCCGTGATGCAGCACGCCGCCGAAATCCTGCAAAAGCTCGGCGTGGCATACGAGGCCAAGGTGGTCTCGGCGCATCGCACGCCCAAGCGGCTATATGACTACGCCACCGGCGCTCAAGCCCGCGGGTTGAAAATCATCATCGCCGGGGCCGGTGGTGCCGCGCATCTGCCCGGCATGGCGGCTTCCATGACCATTTTGCCGGTGCTCGGCGTGCCGGTGGCCAGCACGGCGCTGCAAGGCCAAGATAGTCTGCTCTCAATCGTGCAGATGCCAGGCGGCATTCCGGTCGGCACACTGGCCATCGGCAAGCCCGGCGCCATCAATGCCGGGATTCTGGCCGCCTCGATCCTGGCGTTATCCGACCCCGCATTGAGCACGAGGCTCGCCGCCTTGCGGGCCGAACAAGCCGAAGCCGTCCCCGAAACACCGGAATGAACCTCTCTCACGGTTTGGCCCCCGGTTCCACCATCGGCATCATTGGTGGCGGCCAATTGGGCAGAATGTCCGCGATGGCTGCCGCCCGGCTGGGCTACCTGGTGCATATCTTCACCCCCGAGGCGGACAGCCCGGCCTCGCAAGTGGCCGCCCAAACCACGGTGGCGAACTACACCGACCAAGCTGCGCTAAAATCCTTCGCTGCTGCGGTGGATGTGGTTACCTTCGAGTTCGAGAATATCCCCGCCCCCAGCCTAAAATTACTGAGCAGCCTGAGGCCGGTGCACCCAAGCGCTGACATTCTGGCGATCAGCCAGGATCGCCTCGCCGAAAAAGCCTTCCTAAATGGCATCGGTGCCCCCACCGCGCCTTACGCTGCCGTCGAATCCGAGGCTGATCTTGCCGCCGCGATCACACAGCTCGGCCTACCCGCGGTGCTGAAAACCACCAGGCTTGGCTATGACGGCAAGGGCCAGGCGATGCTGCGCACCGAAGCTGACGCTGCCACCGCCTTTGCTGCCCTCGCCCCTAAACCGCTGGTGCTGGAGGGCTTCATCGACTTTGCCTGCGAAATCTCGGTCATCATCGCCCGCAGTGCCGATGGCAGCATCGCCAGCTTTGACCCCGTCGAGAACCGCCACAAGCACCATATTCTCGACCTCACGCTGGCACCCGCCCCGTTGCCGCCCGCAATTTTGGCCGAAGCCACCCGCCTCGGCCGGTTGATCGCCGAGCGTCTTCACCTCATCGGCCTGCTGGCGGTGGAGATGTTTGTCACATCCACCGGCACACTCCTGGTCAATGAAATCGCCCCGCGCCCGCATAATTCCGGCCACTGGACTATGGATGCCTGCCCGGCCAGCCAGTTCGAGATGCATATCCGTGCGGTGGCGGGCTTGCCGCTGCCACCCGCATCGCGCCACTCAGATGCCGTGATGAAAAACCTGATCGGGCCGGATGACATGGCGGACTGGCCCGCCATTTTGGCCACGCCCGGCTTGATCCCGCATCATTATGGCAAAACCGTAGCCCGCCCCGGCCGCAAGATGGGCCATCTCAACCGGCTATTCCCCAAAGGCGGCCTACCGGGAGCGTTTGGGATCATCGACGCGCTGAAGTATAAATAGCGCCTCCGCATCATTCCCGCCCCCTTGTCACTCCCGCGCGCCAAATATCGCCGAACCCACCCTTACATGCGTTGCACCGCAGGCAATGGCTGCCTCGAAATCCCCGGACATCCCCATCGAGCGCACCGCCAGCCCATGCGCATCCGCCATGGCGGCCAGCCGCTTGAAGTACGGCACCGGGTCCTCATCCGCCGGGGGGATACACATCAGCCCGGTAACCGAAGCGCCAAACCGCGCCTTCATGTCCCTGATGAATCCGTCAGCATCCGCCAGCGCCACACCGGATTTTTGCGGCTCATCGCCGATATTCACTTGCACCAGTAAATCTGGGCATGTGCCGAACCCCAAGGCGGCGTTGGCAATGGCATCCGCCAGCCTGGGCCGGTCCAGCGTCTCGATCATATGGCACAGCCGCACGGCCTCCTTGGCCTTGTTGGTCTGCAAGCCGCCGATTAAATGCAGCCGCGCTGCCGGGTATTGCGCCAGCAACGCCGGGAACTTCCCCGCCGCTTCCTGCAGCCGGTTTTCGCCAAACACCATCTGCCCCGCCGCCAGCGCTGCCGCCACGGCTTCCGGCCCATGGGTTTTGGAAACCGCCACCAAGGCTACATCCTCAGGGCGCCGCCCCGCCGCCCGAGCTGCGTTACCAATTCGCGTCAGCACACTGGCGAGCGCCACCGGCACATATATAAGGTCAGCCATGGACCAAGGGTTACTCACCTGGGCGCGCCAGGTAAAGCAGCGGCGGCGGCGTAAACTTCCTATCCTGTGGCTGTTCACCGATGCGGTACGGCTGCCCGACCCGCTGCCCAGTATCAAAGCCCTGCCACCGGGCATCAGCGGCGTGGTGTTGCGCCATGACAGTACGCCGGGGCGGGCGGCCCTCGGGCAGCGCATTGCCAAACTCTGCAAAGCCCGGCGCATCGCCCTGGTGGTGGCAGGCGATGCCCGCCTCGCCGCCCGCTTACACGCTGGGGTGCATCTGCGCGGTGGCCACGCACCCGGATACCCAAGGCCCCAGGCC
>NCFD01000078.1 GCA_002281005.1 Acidocella sp. 35-58-6
AGATATATTACAACGCCGTGTTGAAGTGGGTGAGCGGGCATTTTCTGCGATTTATCAACAACACCCGCGCCCCCCGGAAAGTGCGATGTTTAATGTGAGGACTGTGCAGATTATCACGGCAATACCGGAACTGACGCGCAGTATTCGGGCATGGGATTTGGCGGCAAGTTTACCTGGAACAGGTAAAAACCCGGATTACACCGTGGGTTTAAAGCTTGGAACTGGGGTGGATAACAAAATAATTATCCTAGATATCATTCGGATGCAGGCATCGCCCGCGCAGGTAGCGGCACGGATTGTTGCGACCGCAAAGGCTGATGGTGTGGCGACGCTGGTTGCGTTGCCACAAGACCCCGGACAGGCGGGGTTGGCGCAGGTGGCAATGCTGACAAGCGGGTTGCTGGGCTATCATGTGAATGCAACCGTTGAGAGTGGGCCGAAAATTATGCGGGCCATGCCAGCAGCCACGCAAATGGATGCGGGGAATATCGCCTTATTAGCAGCGCCGTGGAATGAAAATTTTTTAAGTGAACTTGGGGCATTTCCTGATTCGCAGAAGGATGATCAGGTTGATGCATTGTCCCGCGCGGTAAACACGCTGGCGACAACAAACACAATGCCGACAAGGCGACTGAATGTGCCATTACTGGCACGCTGACCCTCAATAAGATTGGGACACCATGTTTGATACGATTTGCGGCACGGTACCTGCCGACGGAGCAACGTCGCCTCGAACGCGCCGCCTGGATATTTTGCGGCGAGTGCTCGATGGGTCAATATATAACGGCTTGCCTTACGAATTTCATGAAGAAAGAAATTCCGCTGGTGAGTATGTGCCGCTAAGGCTCCGCAAACCCTCAGTACGATATGGGCTATGCAGAATTGTGGTCGAGGATTCAGTCGCGCTACTCTTCAGCAATGCACATTTTCCAACCGTGGAGACGAACGATACTGATATCAGCCGCGTGCTGGCCGATATTGTTTGTGAAACGCGCATGAACGAGGTGATGATTGAAGCGGCCATCAGGGGATCGGTCGGCTCCGTGGCAATATTATTGAGAATATTGAGAGGACGGACATATCTCTCAGTTTTGGATAGTTTGTATTTATCACCGCAGTGGAACCCGCAAGCCCCTGATACGTTGCAGCATGTGAAAGAGCTCTATCAGGTAAGCGGTGAAGCGTTGATTGCGCAGGGCTATGATGGCGTTGAGCCAGACAGTACTTATTGGTTTCAGCGCGAGTGGGACATAGTAAACGAGACTTGGTATATTCCCTTGCTCGTAAATGAGCCGCAGGTAGCGCCAAAAATCGACACCGTGCGAAGTTTGAGGCATGGCTTGGGATTTGTGCCGCTGGTTTGGATACGAAACCTGCCAGGTGGTGATGGGATTGATGGAGCGTGTACGTTTCGTGCGGCAATTGAATCCAACATAGAAATTGACTATCAATTAAGCCAAGCCGGGAGGGGGCTGAAATATAGCTCTGATCCAACGCTGTTAATTAAAGAGCCTGCCGTTGGGGATTCTGAGATTGTTAAAGGTGCTGGGAATGCATTGGTTGTCTCGGAGAAAGGCGATGCTAAGTTACTGGAAATAGGTGGGACAGCAAGCGAGGCTGTCATTTCATATGTGCGAACACTGCGCGAGCTGGCACTTGAGGCCGTTCATGGAAATCGCTCAAGTGCTGACCGGCTAACCGCTGCACAGTCTGGCCGGGCGCTTGAGTTGATGAATCAAGGGTTGATCTGGCTGGCTGACAACTTGCGAATATCGTATGGCGACGGCGGCGTCCTTGCAGTCATGAAAATGATCGTTGCTGCATCACATATTTATAAATTGCAGGTGATGGGTACAATTGTCGCGCCACTTAACCGAGCGGTGCGGCTGACATTGCGTTGGCCACGCTGGTATCCGCTCTCAGCAGACGACCGGCTGAAAGAAGCACAGGCGATTTCGATTTTGGCAAACGCTGGACAGATATCCCAACAAACGGCGGTGAAAAGTTTAGCGGCAGCGATGGGCGTTGTAGATGTAAACGCTGAGCTGACCGCAATTCATGAGGATAGTAAATGAACGAGGGAATTGATGATGATATCAAAAATTGGCAAAGCCGTGCGGAATTGGCTGAAGCTGCATTGGCGGAAACAAAGTCAACTGCCACCGCTAAGCTGATTCATGCCGAGTTGAAGGCTGAAGCAATTAGGGCGGGGATGATTGACTTGGATGGGTTGAAGCTTCTCGACTTTGCCGAGGTTGCATTTGACCAGCAGGGAGATGTTGCTGATGCTCCCGGTATCATGTCCAGACTGAAGCGCGACAAACCTTGGCTATTTGGCCACGGGGTATCGTCCTCTGCTGCTGCTCATGCACCACGGCCTGAACCACCGCGAATGCGGCATGCCAACGAGCTTTCGCACGAAGAATGGGTGGCTGCGCGCGCGGCTTTACTGCGCAGGCGATAGCTCACCGAATAACAAACTAAGTGACCTGAGGTGACGGGTAGCACAGCTGCGACGCACTATTTTTTTAAAAATTTATGAAGGATATCGCCGATGGGCATCCAAAATTTTCCCGCTGCACTGCAACCCATTATTATGCAGGGATTTCTAGAACGTGAATTTGAGATGTCGCTCAAGTCCCGGCTGGGATACCGGCTCATTGCTGACCGGGAAGAATTCTCAGTCGGCATCGGTGAGACGCTTACCAAGACACGTGCCGGATTGAAGCCGAGTGTCACAGTACCACTCATTGCCTCAAACAACACGAATCTCGATAATGGATTAATTTCGGCCAATTGGGGTGTTGAGCAATACACCATCACGTTAAATTTCTATGCGGCTACACAAGACTTGAATATGGTTACAAGCCGCGTCGGCATTGCCACACAGTTTTTACAAAATGCTGCAACCAATGGCGAACAGGCAGCACGCAGCCTAGATGAATTAGCACGCAATGCATTATTTGCGCCTTATTTTGGGGGCAACACACGGGTCAATAACACTTTGCCTTCGGCGAGTATTAATGTTGTGGTTGACGATATTCGGGGATTTCAGACTGTGTTCGTAAATGGAATTCAGCAAAGTGTCTCGCCAACTTATCCACTAACTGCTACTGTCGGTTCCAATGTGTATACGGTTGTTGGGGTCACGCCCGATGCGATAAATATCTCGACGGCACCAAACGGTATTTCAGGTGCCATGCAATTCTCAGGTAATGTATTGGTAGCCGATGGGACGTTGGGTAATGCCGTAAAGGCGGCAACCGCGAGTTCGATTGTGCGGCCGGCTAGCCGAGCAACGACGGCTGCACTACAAGCCACTGATACGCTGACAATGGGCAACTTGCTGGATGCCGTAGCCTTGTTGCGGCGGAATGCGGTGCCGCTTGTTGATGGCGTCTATAATTGTTATCTTGATCCAGTATCTGCCCGGCAGCTTTTCGCGGATTCTGATTTCAAACAGTTGTTTCAGGGTGCGACATCATCGAACCCGGTGTTTCGACAGGGTATGGTGAGTGATTTTCTTGGCCTGCGGTTTATTACGACGACAGAAGCCTATGTTCAGAATCACCCAAATATTGGTGGATTGTATGTTCGACGGCCGATCGTGTGTGGCCAAGGTGCGCTGATTGAGGGCGACTTTGCTGGAATGGCGGCGGATGATGTGGCGCCGAAAGATAGTCTGGTAAATATCATTGATAATGTTGCAATGGTTACGCGTGAGCCGATTGATCGGCTGCAGCAAATCATTGCGCAGAGTTGGTACTGGATTGGTGGGTTTTGTGCGCCATCGGACACGACCACAACGCCTACGACAGTACCGACAGCAACAAATGCCAACTACAAGCGCGCAGTAATGATTGAGCATATTGGTTAAGGGGTGAGGGTATGGCAACGGGTTCGACACAACCATTTCGACCGGCAGGCACACTGAATATCTCAGCGTCGACCATAACGATGAATGCAGCACTGGTTGGCGGGGGCGGGGCGGTGCTGGTTTACAATGGCTCGGCTGCAACCGCGTATTTTCGATTGGGGGCTGCAGCGGACCTCACAGCGCTTGTTAGTGATACGCCGGTGCCACCGGGCGCACGGATGCTCGTGGATGGGGGGCCGTTTGTTAGCTACGCCGCGGTCGTGCTCTCCGCGGGCACGGGACCAGTTTATTTTACGCTCGGTGATGGAGACACGTATTTGTCCGCTGCAAGCAGCCTTTGGCGCCGGGTTTGCGGTGATGGATGGCGGCACGGTGGCCGCACCGGGGCTGATCATCACGGCTATTGCCGCAGCGCGTATTGATGCCACGCATATTTCAATAACCCTGACCAGTGCTATTAAAAATGCATCATCCCTGGTGCTGTTTTTCTACCCTTACGGCAGTATGCAGATCGGCCGTGGCAATGCGGTAACAGACAATGCTTCGATGATTACGCCGCCAGCCAACTGGAATATCGGCAATGATCTGGGCAGTTCTTGGTCGGTGAATATGCCCTTGCAGGCAACGACGTATCCGATAACTTTGTCCGATACACCGCAGTGAGCGAGGTGAGTTATGGAGTCTGAGGATGTTTCACTGTTGCGTGCTGATGTGGCGGCAATGCGTGGTGACTTGATGACCGTCCGACAAAATATTGGCGTGCTCGATGCGCGGGCTGATGCGTTGGAGAATTGGCGTGAGCGTTATCTTACTCAGGAAGAACAAGTGGTCGCAAAATTATTTAACAAAGTTGATGAACTGGTAGCGAGCCTGAGTGGTATGCGCGCCGATTTTGCTCGGATGCGTGGTGAGCGCGACGCCGAGGGCCGGATCACCATCGCGATTGTGGGGTTGCTCTCGGCTTTATGCGGCGGATTAGCGACTAATATTTTTCACGGTCATTAGCATGGAAAATTTCGCGCGGTGTTTTGCCTTCACCTTGGGGGCTGAGGGCGGCTATTCTGATAATGCGGGAGACCCTGGTAACTGGACTGGTGGCGCGGTGGGACACGGCGCGTTGAAGGGCACAAAATTCGGCGTCAGCGCCAGCGCTTATCCAATGCTTGATATTGCAAACCTTACTTTGCAACAGGCCGAGGATATCTACCGGCGCGACTATTGGGCCACTGTGCACGGTGATGAATTACCTTTGCCGATCGTCATTGTGGCGTTCGATGCAGCGGTTAACGCCGGGCCGCGCCGGGCTATTGCATGGCTGCAGCTGGCCGCCGGGCAGTCAAGCGATGGTGTGTTAGGACCGGCGACCTTGGCGGCGCTGAACAGCAGCAATGCGTTACTGCTGGCGCGCGAGGCTTTGGTCCGGCGATTGGAATTTTCAACCCAACTTTCCACGTGGCCCAGCTTTGGCCTGGGCTGGTCCCGCCGGATTATCGCACTTGCCGGAGCATTGGCTGCGTGAAAAATTTCATTGGTCAGTTGCTCAATGATGGCCACAACCAGATCGATGAGCAGGCGTTGATCTCATTGCTCGGTGCTGCCGTTTTTCTCGGCCTGGAGATTTATTCGGTGGTCTGGCACGGCCAGAGTTTTGATGCGTTCGGTTTTGGTGCGGGCATCGGGGCATTGCTGGGCGCGACCTCGGCTGGGTTTGGCCTGCGCGCCCGCTGGACGCCTGACAGTTCGGAGAGCCAGGACATCGACCCAGTGACCGGCCGCTTTATCGGAGAGATCAATGGCCGCAATTCTCGTTAAATTTTTAGCACCTTTAGCACCGTATCTGGCGGCGGCATTTCTTTTCATGGCTGGCGCCGTCTACGTGGGTCATTTGCGGCATGAAGTGGCGTCGGCCCGCATGGCCAACGCGCTGTTGCAGCAAACCAACCAGGCCAACGTGGCTGCCATCGCCGCCTATCAGCTCCAGTCCGTGCGGTGGAATACCGCGCTTGATACTCTGGGTGTGCATACGCTCGCCAACGGCCGGGCATTGAATATCATCGATGACCATATCGCGGCGCAGCCGCCTGCAGCTGATGCGCCGGTCGCGCCAGTGCTGGCGCAGGCGTTAACCGAGATCGGAAAGCTGCAAGGTGGCGCACCATGAAGCCGCTTTTGTTGATCCTACTGTTGGCAGGTTGTGCCCAGGCGGCGCCGGTTACGCGCCTCGTCACCATCACCCCCACGGTGCCCGGCAGCCTGCTGCAATGCGCCCCAGCCCCACAAGTGCCGGTGGCCAGCCGTCAGTCGGTGGTGGCGCGTTACATTGTGGCACTCTGGCAGGCCGGCGAGGATTGCCGGGCGCATGTGGCGGCCATACGCCAAGCATTAGTAACGCCGTAACGCGGCCTAGTTGAAAA
>NCFD01000079.1 GCA_002281005.1 Acidocella sp. 35-58-6
ATTCGGAAGCATCGCTGGTGAAAAAGATGGAAGAGCTTGGCATTGGCCGTCCTTCCACTTATGCCTCGATTTTGACAGTGTTGCGGGGCCGTAACTATGTGCGGCTTGAAGCCAGACGATTTATTCCGGAAGATCGCGGCCGGCTGGTGACAGCGTTTCTGGTGAGTTTTTTCACCCGCTATGTGGATACTGGTTTTACTGCCGCTCTTGAAGAACAACTAGATGATATCGCCGAGGGCAAAGCCAATTGGCGCGAGGTTCTGCGTAAATTTTGGACGGATTTTTCGGCGGCAATTGCCGAGACCAAGGATTTAAAAATCTCCGACGTGATCGATGCGTTGGATGCTGATTTGGGGCCACATTTTTTCCCCTCGCGCGAGGACGGCTCGGACCCCCGCTCCTGCCCCGCGTGCGGTACCGGCCGGATCGGGCTGCGGTTGGGTAAGTTCGGCAGCTTTATCGGCTGCTCGAATTATCCGGCCTGCCAATATACCCGCAAGCTGGCGATTGATGGTGGTGATAACCCTGATGATTCTCTGAAGGACGGTATGCGGGTGTTAGGTAAACACCCTGAGACGGGCCAAGAGATCACCCTCAAGCGCGGGCCTTATGGATTGTATGTGCAACTTGGCGAGGCTGATCCCAACGATAAAAAATCCAAACCCAAGCGGTCATCATTGACCAAGGGAATGGATGCAGATGCGTTGACCCTGGAGGACGCGCTGGGATTGCTTTCATTGCCGCGGCTGGTGGGGATTCACCCGGAGGCCAAGGAGCCGATTGAGGCGGGCGTGGGGCGGTTTGGGCCGTTTGTGAAAATGGGGGCCATTTACGCCTCGCTCGACCGCGATGATGACGTGCTGCACATCGGGCTGAACCGGGCGATGGATCTGATCGGCAAGAAGCAGGATTCCATTCGCAGTTTGGGCACGCATCCGAAGGATGGCGAGCCGGTGGTGGCCCGCAAGGGGCGGTTTGGCCCCTATGCGCAATGGGGCAAGATGGTGGCGAATTTGCCGCGCGGCGCCGAGTTGGCGGATTTCACGCTTGATGAAGCGGTGGCATTGCTGGCGGAGAAGGGCAAAGTGCTGATCCCGAAAGGCAAGAAGGGAGCGGTCAAAAAAGCTGCGCCGAAGCTGAAGGCTGCAGCGTTGGTGAAGGAGCCAAAGGCCAAGGCGGCGCCGAAGGCGAAAACGGCTGCGAAACCGAAGGCGAAGGCTGTTGCCAAACCAAAGGCAAAGCCTGCTACGAAGCCAAAAGCAAAGGCCCCCGCCAAACCCAAGGCGAAGGCGAAGGCGTAAATTTTTCGCAATCGCGGATTTGACATGCGCTTACTGGATTGCTTCGCTCCGACCGGGATGACGAACGAGCAAACAATATGAGCTCAATAACAGCCACTGTTGTTGCGGTGTTTTTGACGCCACAGAGCCATCATTTTCGCACGCAGCAAGTGGCTGGCCTAAACCTCGACCTGGAGGGAATTCCTGGCGACCGGCATTATGGGTTTACCCGGACTGCTGGAGCAAGGGAGAAATGGTATTCGGCTGGAATGACAATGCGTAGTGGCCGGCAGGTGACAATTGTTTCGGTTGAGGAGCTGACGCGAATTGCCCACGCCATGAAGGTGGCCGAAGTGAAGCCTGAATGGCTGGGGGCCAATATTCTCATCCTGGGCGTGCCGGACTTTAGTAGTATCCCCTGGGGCACGCGGTTGTTTTTTGAAAATGGTGCGACGCTGGTGAACGAGGGTGGTAACGCACCATGCCGCTTTGCGGGGCGCGAAGTGGCGGCGCATTATCCAGAGCAAAATGATCTCGATTTGTTGTTCGTGAAATCCGCGAAAAACCGCCGGGGGATTGTTGCGTCAGTCGAACAAGCGGGTAGCATTCGCCCTGGTCCGGTGCGCTTAAAAATCCCGGATGTTAAAAATTGGAACGGAGGACGTTTGATATGAGCAATATTCCCGTTACGTTGCTAACCGCTGGTGTGCTGGGCGTGTTGTATGTGGTGTTGTCGGCACGGGTGGTGATGACACGGGCCAAAACGAATATCAGCTTGGGCGACGATGCGGATGGACGGGTGCTGCTGGGCGAAGAAGCCAAAGCGCCGAAACTGCAGATTGCGGTGCGTTGCCATGCCAATTTTGCCGAATATGTGCCGCTGGCGCTGATTTTGCTGGGCGGCATCGAGGCGGCGGGCGCGGCGCATTGGATGGTGGAACTGCTGGCCGTGATGCTGGTGGTGGCCAGGGTGATGCATCCGGTGGGTATGAGCCGCCCTGCTCCCAACCCTTTCCGGTTCGGCGGTATCGTGCTGACCTGGGTGATGATGGGGTGGGCCAGCGTTGCGGCGGTGTTGATCGCGTTATGACCCTTTGTGGGTAGGCTCTGAAGCCCCATACTAAGGGTATGAAGACAATCCACAAAAAACCCCGGCCAAAACTGCCCAAAACTGAGGCTAAGCCGGCGCAAAAACTGCCGACTCGTGACGCTGTTAAGAGCTTTCTGGCGGCGGCGAAGGGCAAAGTGGGGATGCGCGAGATCGCGCGGGCGTTTGGTGTGGGGCCGGATGATAAAAAGGCTCTGCGGGGGCTGATGAAGTCGCTTGAAGCCGATGGCGTTCTGGACCGGGCGGGACCCAAGCAGTTCAACGAGGCCGGGCGGTTGCCGGAAAATGCGGTGGTGGAGGTCACCGGTATCGACCGTGACGGCGAAGCGCTGGCGCGGCCAGTCGTGTGGGAGGGCCAGGGCCGGCCGCCGATTATATTTATGATGGCCGAGGCCCGTGGGCAGCCAGCTTTAGCGCCGGGGGCGCGGGTGCTGGCGCGGCTGCGCCGGGTGGGGCCGGATAAATACGAAGGCCGTACGCTCAAGCGCATGACCGAGAAAACCGGCAGCATCATTGGGGTGTTCCGCGCTGAGGGGGCGGGCGGGCGGATTGAGCCGACTGATAAAAAACAAAAAGCCGAATGGGTGGTGCCTGCCACTGAGACGATGGGTGCCGCCACCGGCGAGATTGTGCGGGCTGAGCCCCTGCCCGGTTCCGGTTATGGGCCGAAACCTGCCCGGGTGACGGAGTGCCTTGGCCAAGTGACGGATGCGAGGTCGGTTAGTTTAATTGCGATTGCGACCCATGAAATTCCGGTGGATTTTCCTGATGCGGCGTTGAAGGAGGCCGAGCGGGCCAAAGCCACGCCATTAGGTAAGCGCACCGATTTGCGCGATGTGCCGCTGATTACGATCGATGGTGCCGACGCAAGGGACTTTGACGACGCGGTGTTTGCCGAACCGGTTGATAAGGGGCTGCGGCTGATCGTGGCGATTGCCGATGTGGCGCATTATGTGAAGCCCGGCTCGGCGCTGGATATTGCCGCCCGCGAGCGTGGCAATTCATGTTACTTCCCTGACCGGGTGGTGCCGATGCTGCCTGAGGCGCTCTCAAACGGCTGGTGCAGCCTCAAGCCGCATGAAGACCGAGGCTGTTTGTTTGTCGAAATGTTCATTGATGCGCAGGGGCGCAAGCAGTCTCATAAATTCGGACGCGGGCTGATGCGCTCGGCGGCCCGCAAAACCTATGAGGAGGTGCAGGCCGAACACGATGCGAACCCGAAAGCCCATGCGGATTTATATGCGGCGTTCGACGCGCTCTCAGCCGCCCGCACGGCGCGTGGCACGCTGGATCTGGATTTACCGGAGCGCAAGGTTGAGCTGACACCGGATGGCCAGGTGGCGAAGATCGCGCCGCGGCCCCGGCTGAACAGCCACCGGCTGATTGAGGAGTTCATGATTTTGGCCAATGTGTGCGCGGCGGAGGAGCTTGAGCGCCATAAATTGCCTTGCATGTACCGGCTGCACGCCCCACCCAGCCCCGAGAAAATTGATAATCTGCGGAGTTTCCTCGCGACCCTGGATATCTCCCTGAAGGCCGCCGACCAGTTGCACCCCCGTGATTTAGACCATGTGCTGAAGCTGGTGGCTGGGACGGATAAGGCGGTGCTGGTGAATGAGACGATGCTCCGCAGCCAGTCTCAGGCGGAATATGGGCCGGATAATATTGGGCATTTTGGGCTGGCACTGACAAAATATGCGCATTTCACGTCGCCGATTCGCCGCTATGCGGATTTGCTGGTCCACCGTGCGCTTATTACAGGGCTGAACCTGGGCAAAGACGGCCTGACGGTTGCTGATATTGCGAAGTTTGCAGACACTGCCGAGCATATTACCGCCACCGAGCGCCGCGCTACGCTGGCGGAGCGCGATTCCACCGACCGCTACCTTGCGCTGTATTTGCAACACCGTGTGGGAGAGTTGTTCGAAGGGCGGATTTCCGGGGTGACGAAGTTCGGCTTATTCGTCACTTTAAACGAAACAGGGGCTAGTGGATTTGCGCCAATGGCGAGCTTACCGGATGATTTTTGGGTGCATGACGAGGCCAGCCAGAGCCTGATCGGTAAGCGTACCCGTCTTTCGTTCCAATTGGCGCAGAACATCGAAGTACGTCTGGCGGAAGCCAAACCTGTGACTGGCGGTTTGCTCTTCAATGTCATCACCGGCGCCACAGCAGGGGCACCGCGGGTGCCAAAGCGCTTTACGCCACCGCAAAAGTCTAAACCGAAACGCCGAAGGTGAACCGCCGCGCCATATTGCTGCTGCTGATTATTGCACTGCCGATGGCGGGCTGGGCGAAGCCTGCTTTGGCAGCAACCGCGTTCGATACGGCAACGGCGGCTTCGGTATGGGGGGCGGCATTGTCTTACATCGCGCCACGCTCGTTGGAGCCTCTGACCGTACCGCAAATGACGCTATGGGGGCTGAACGGCTTAACCGCGCTGGACCCGGATTTGAACGCAACCTTGCAGGATAATCAAATCCGGCTGTACGGGCCGGAACAATTGCTGATCGCAGTGCCAGCACCGGCACCAAACGACGCGGCGGGTTGGGGTGAGGCTGCGGCAGCAGTGGCGAAGGCGGCGTATGCCGCCTCCCCGGGGCTGCAGCAAGCGGGCACGCAGGGCGTGATTAACAGTTTTTTCGATGAATTATTTAACCATTTTGATCCGTATTCGCGGTATGAGCCACCCGCGCAGGCGGCGCAGGACCAATTGATGATCACCGGTATTGCCGGGGCGGGCCTAACCTTGGGACGCCAGGACAATAAAGTTGTGATCACTGCTGTTGCCGCGGCCGGCCCCGCAGCTGAAGCGGGGATGGCGTTGGGAACCGTGGTGCTCGCAATTGACGGTAAGCCGGCTTATGCGGGCCAGATTGCGGAGTTGAACAACCGGTTGAAGGGCATTCAGGGCAGCAGCATCATCCTCAGGGTTGCTGATGCAAACAACCCCGGCGCCAGCAACGACATTACGCTCACCCGGGCGCTGGTGCCGCCGCAGACAGTGTTTGATGAAACCATGAACACCGCCATACCGGGGGCGCTGGTGTTAAAAATTGCCGGATTCAATAAAGGCACTAGTGACCAGTTTTCAGCAGCACTCGAGGCCGGGTTGAACGCTTCCCCCGCGCCGTCCAGCCTGGTTCTGGATTTGCGGGGCAACCGGGGCGGCGTGCTGCGCCAGGCTGTACTCATTGCCGATTCCCTGCTGGCGAGCGGCAAGATTGTCGAGGCGGCGGGGCGCGATATTGATGCTGACCAGAATTATACCGCTGAGGGCAGCGATTTAACAGGCGGACTGCCGATGGTGGTGCTGGTGGATGGGCAAACTGCCAGTGCCGCCGAAATTCTGGCAGCCGCCCTGGCCGATGACCGTCGCGCCGTGGTGGTAGGTAGTGCGACGCTGGGCAAGGGATTGGTGCAGACGGTGACATCGCTGCCCGATGGTGGTGAGCTTTACGTGACCTGGAGCCGGGTACTGGCCCCACGCGGCTGGCCGTTACAAACTCTGGGCGTGCTGCCGCAGGTATGCACCAGCCTCGGCGAGGCGGGGTTGCACAGCCAATTTGAGGCGCTGTACCGGGGTGTGGACAAACTGGCCCCTGCCCTGGCGGCTTCGCGGGCGGCACGGGCGCCGCTGGCGGTTGATAAAATTCTGAACATTCGTAACCAGTGCCCCGCCGACATTGGCGGCGACCTGGATTTTACCGCGGCGCAGGCGCTTTTAGCCTCCAAAACGGCGTACAACGCTGCATTGCTGCCGCCTTAAGACTGATGAGCCCTTGACCAAAGCCGTCCCGATGGGGCATATGCCCGCGACTGGAGATCGATATCATGGC